>CALNCH010000086.1 GCA_937875245.1 uncultured Spirochaetaceae bacterium | reverse complement strand
GGTTTTCAATATTTGCTTCATCGGTTAGATAAATTCCATAGCGATCGCAGAGGTCATACCAATCTTCATCATCTGGATAATGGCATGTTCGAACAGCATTAAAATTATATTGTTTAAGTAACATAATATCTTTTAACATATTCTCAACACTAAGGGTTTTTCCTGTGTCTTGGTTGTGTTCGTGTCGATTTACCCCTTTTATATACACAGCTTTATCGTTTATTCGTAGTTCTCTGTCTGCTATTTCAACTTTTCTAAAACCGGTTGTAAAGGCTGTGGTTTCTATAATTCTATTGTTTTGCAATAATTCAACACCAATAATATACAATGCCGGGTTTTCATGGGACCAAAGAATTGGATTAGGTATATGTAATGTGTTTTCAACAATATGAGAGTTTACTCTGTAATTACAGATAAATTCTTGTGTTGTGGTAAGAAGGGGCTTATTCTTTTGTAGAAAAGAGGATACATCTTGGGTACTTGATGGGAAAGAAAAGGGGTATACCTGATATCGAACCGTAAAGGTAGAATTTTCTTCTCCATGTATTGCACCATTTCCAATGCCAGTTCCTCCTTTTAAATCCCCTCCTAAGGTAATTTTTATAGGCAGGTCTCCTTTTGGTTGAGGAATAGCACAAATGTCTTGAATATATTGGGAATCGGTAGAGTACAGATATACACTGCGATGAATTCCTCCATACCACCACTGATCTTGATCTTCTATAAAACTAGCATCAGAATACCGAATTACTTTTAAGCACAGACAGATTTCTGTTCCAGATGTAACATAGGAAGTAATATCGAATTCAGAAGGTAAGCGGGTATCTTTTCCCAATCCAACTAATTCTCCATTTATATATACCATTAACAGGCTTTCTGCAGATCCCACATGAAGAACAACTCTTCTATTTTTCCATTCAGATGGTATATTCAGGTTTTTATAGTAAAAGCCAGTAGGATTTTCTGTAGGTGTTTTAGGTGGTAGATCAGGAAAAGGCATTTGCACATTGGTATAATGGGGTTTATCCCATCCTTGTCTGGTCCAAGTACCAGGAACGGTAATATCCCCTACATTCTCTGGAATATGAGAAGAAACATCTTCTGCGGGGTTTGTAGAAAATACAAATTTCCAAGTACCATTTAAGTTTTGATACCAGTTATTGTCTTCTAATTTTCTATATTCAGGACCAGCAACCGCGTTTTCAATAGCTTTGCCAACCTGACCAAAAGGTAATAAAGGGCTACGACTGGGTAGCCGGTTTAATTCTTGAAGTTGGGGGTTTTCCCATAAAAAGATAGCTTTATTGTTATTCATAAGTATAATCATAGGGCAGGGTGGATAATTGTCAATAGTACAAAAATACCGAAAAATTGGTACGCCAATAACTTGTTAGGGGTTGAAAAGCAACCCTATACTTAATTTATCTTATGTATAATTCCAATTGTGGAGGAAAGTATGAAAAAAATCGTTTCTGTTGTGTTATTTGTTCTTCTTTGCAGTACCTTGGTATTTGTTGGTTGCTCAAAGAAAGAAGCCGTTGCAGATCCAAATGCCCCTGTTACTTTAACAGTATGGTGCTGGGATCCTACCTTTAATATTTATGCAATGAATGAAGCTGCAAAAATTTATAGTAAGGATCATCCTAACGTAAAGATTGACGTTGTTGAAACCCCTTGGCAAGACTTACAACAAAAGTTAATTACCTCTTTATCTTCTAATCAAACTAATACCTTGCCTGATATTATTTTATGCCAAGATAATTCTATTCAGAAGAACGTAATGAATTATCCAAAGGCTTTCTTACCCTTAAATGGAAAAGTAGATTTAAGTCAATTTGCTCAATTTAAAGTTGGTTGCGGTACTATTGACGGGAAAAGTTATGCTGTTCCTTTTGACAATGGTGCTACTGGTACATTTATACGAAGTGATATCATCGAAAAAGCAGGATTAAAAGTATCTGATTTTAACGATATAACTTGGGAAAGATTTATTGAATTAGGAAAAATCGTAAAAGCAAAGACCGGTATATCTATGGTTTCTACTGTTGCTAATGAACCTGATTTTATTATGATTATGTTACAAAGCTGTGGTACTTGGATGTTTGATGAAAAAGGTAATCCTAATCTGAAAGACAATTTTGCATTAAAAGAAGCAGTACGTTTGTATTCTCAAATGATTAAAGAAGGTATTTGTATTCAAGTAACAGATTGGAATGCCTATATAGCAACATTAAATAATGGCACTGTAGCATCAACTATTAATGGCTGTTGGATTGTTGGTTCTATTTCTGCAGAAAAAACACAAAGTGGAAATTGGGCTGTAGTAAACACACCTAAACTCAGCACCGTTAGTTCTGTAAACTATAGTAGCCAAGGTGGATCTAGCTGGATGATTATGAATTCTTCAAAAAATGCTGATACCGCTGCTGATTTCTTAAATAAGACTTTTGCAGGAAGCGTTTCATTGTATGAAACCATTCTTCCAACATCTGGTGCAATTTCAACTTGGTTACCCGCTGCAAAAGCTCCTGCTTATGAACAACCAAACGCTTTCTTTGGTGGACAAAAGATTTATGAAGATATTGTAACTTATGCAGGTAAAGTTCCAATGGTTACCTACGGTGTATTTAATTATGAAGCTCGAGATGCTGTTGGACGTGCAATGCCAGATATTGTTTCAGGAAAAATTACAATTGATGAAGCCTTAGCTGCCGCACAAAAAGAAGTAGAATTCTTAATGGGTCTGTAAAAAAAGAAGAATTCTAATTAAGAGTTAATTGGAGAATTGAAAGAGTTTTCTTTCAGTTCTCCTTAATAGGAGTAATATTGTGAAGCAAGTAAACCTTGAAAATAAATATAAGCGTTGTGGTTGGATTTTTGTTGCTCCTGCAGCAATTCTTATTCTCATCTTTAGTTTTTATCCTATGCTTCGTGCCTTTATTTTGTCTTTACAATCAGGCTTAGGTAATAATCTTCGTTTTACTGGCTTAAAAAACTATATTCGCCTTTTTCAGGATGGCTTATTTCTAAGCTCAGTTAAAAATGTTTTCATTTATCTCATATTTCAAGTGCCAATTATGCTTCTTTTAGCATTGATTTTGGCTTCTATCTTAAATAAACCAGATTTAAAGTATAAAGGGCTTTTTCGAACAATGGTTTTTTTACCTTGTGCTACAGCCTTGGTATCATCTGCGTTAATTTTTAAATCTTTCTTTGCAGTTGATGGTATTGTAAATACCTATTTGATGGGAATGAATATTCTGACTTCTCCAATAAATTGGTTAGGTCATCCTATATGGGCAAAAGTAGTTATTATTTTAGTTATTACCTGGCGTTGGACAGGGTATAATACTATTTTCTACTTAGCAGGATTTCAAAATATAGACTCTTCTATTTATGAAGCCGCACGAATTGATGGTGCTTCAGAGACCCAACAGTTTTTTAGGATAACAATTCCATTACTTAAACCTGTTATATTATTAACAGCAATTATGTCCACGAACGGTACTTTGCAACTTTTCGATGAAGTTAAAAACCTTACCGCCGGTGGTCCAGGTAATGCTACCATGACTATTTCAAATTATATTTATGATTTGTCTTTTAAATATAATCCACAATTTGGATATGCCGCTGCCGTTTCTTATTCGATATTGATAATGGTTGCTATTTTATCCTTTATTCAGATGAAAGTGGGGGACAGTAAATGAAAAAGAGAAGATTTTTACCACGTTTTTTTATGTATGCTTTTTTAGTTATAGTATGTATTGGCTCAATATTCCCTTTTTATTGGATGCTTTCTTCTGCAACAAACTATAGTGTGGATATTATCAAAGGCCGATATATGTTCGGTACTGCTTTTATACATAATTTCAAGACTTTATTAAAAAATGTTAATATTACTGGAGCCTTTTGGAATTCTTTACGAAATACTCTGGTAGGAACAACTGTAAGCTTGTTTATCTGTTCTTTAGCGGGGTATGGCTTTCAAGTGTATCGTGATAAGAATAAAGATTTAGTGATGGTTCCCTTTGCTTCCATTGTAGTTCCCCTGTTCAAAATGTTTAGTACATTTAAATTGTTGGATACTACTGCAGGATTTATATTGCCATCAATTTCAACGGCTTTTCTTATCTTCTTTTTTAGACAAAATTCCATGAGTTTTCCTATGGAAATAGTACAGGCAGCTCGTGTGGATGGATTAAGTGAGTTTAATATTTATCTGAAAATATATGTTCCGGTAATGCTGCCAACTTTTGCCGCCGCAGGTATTGTTACCTTTATGAACAACTGGAATAATTATTTATGGCCATTAATTATTATGCGTACCCAAGATAGTCAAACTATGCCACTGTTATTGGCAAGTATGACTGCAGGATACACTACTGATTATGGCGCCTTGATGTTAGCTGTTTCAATTTGTACCTTACCAACAATACTCTTATTTATAACACAACAAAAACATTTCATTTCAGGGGTTATTGGTTCTGTAAAATAAGTTAAAAGGGGTTATTGAGTTGTTCTTTGTATCATTTCAAAACGATCTTTAACCCCAAGTTTAAAATAGATACTGCTGACTTGGTTACGAACAGTTTGTACTGCAAGATGTAACTCTTCTGCAATCTGTTCGTTGCTGTGTCCATTTATAATTAAGGTTGCAATTTCTTGCTCTCTGTTTGTTAATTCTTGAAATTCCGGTATTAGATTAAGCTCCTTTTTTTGTTTTCCTGATGTTCAGTTACAAATTTTTGTATAATTTCTGGTGAAATTTGCATTACACCACTTTTTAATGCTCGTATAGCAGTAATCAATTCTTTTGGGCTTATATCTTTTAATAAATAGCCAGAAGCTCCCGCAAGCAAAGCGTTTCTTACTAAAATATCTTCTTGGTAGGTAGACAGCATAATAATTTGTACCTGAGGCATCGCTTTTTTTATTATTCGTACTGCATCTACTCCATCCATAATTGGCATTCTGGCATCCATTACAATAATATGTGGTTGTAATTCTTTAGCCATTCGTATTGCTTCTTCTCCGTTAGAACCTGTTCCTACTATTTCTATATCTTTTGCATAATTACTTACACAAATTGATAAGCTTTCAGTAAAGATTTGTTGGTCATCAATAAGTAAGACTTTTAAAATATCATTGGAAGTTTTTGCGGTCATGTAATATCGTTCCTCCATTTTCATACTTTTCTTCTCTGCCTGTTAAGGGAATGGTAATATGTATTTTAAAACCACCATCTTCTGGGGAGGAAAAATCTAAGGTTCCACCTAGTAGTGCTAATCTTTCTTCCATTCCAAGAAAACCAATTCCCTTAACAATATTGTTAGAACCTGATCCATTATCTGTTACCGTCATAGTTAAAAGTTCCGGGAATTCCCAAAATTGAATCAGTATTTTGGTAGCATGGCCATGTCTTAAAGAATTGGTAAGAGCTTCTTGTACAATTCGTCGCAAAGTAGCATTAACGATTCGGCCATATTTGTGATTCATATTTCCTGTTTCAATAATTATTTCAATATTAGTTACTTCTTCAAAAATATGTTTCAGTTCGTAAATATCTTGAATTCCTGTGGATACCGGTGATTGAATTTCTCGAATTAAATGTAGTGTTTCTCTTGTACGTTGTAAACCATCAGAAGATTGGTTTCGTATAAAATTAAAAATTCTTTTTGCGGTGTCATCATCAATTTCCGGAATACTTATTGCAGCTTCTGCTAATGCTATTATGTTGGTAAATACATAACCGCAGCTATCGTGCATGTCCCGGGTTATTCTTGATCTTTCCTGTTTTGTGGCTTCTTCCCCAAATTTCTTTGTGTTTTCCTGTAATTTTTGATTTACCGTGCTTAATTGAGACTCTGTGACATGAAGGTGTTCAATGGTGTTTTCTAAAAGAATGCTAGTATTCATGTTGAATCTAGAAAGACTTGTGCTGAACCATGCAAAAAATAAACATATGTAGATAACAAAACTGTCAGCAACACTGGGATTATATTGTGTTAAGGAGATGTTTCCCTGTCCAATAAAGTTGGGATGAAAAAGGGATATAGAAAAAAGAGAGAAGGAGAAAACTAATGTAATAACATTACTAGGAAAGGCTTGCCAGCCAAATAAAATACTATATGAAATAAAGAGAGAGAGTTTGGTAGTAAAATTGTCAGGTAATTGATAGGTTGCAAATGTAATACTAAAGGTGCCAATGCAAAAGAGTATTATTTTATAAAAAGGGTTGGAGCTTTTAAAATATCCAAACCCACTTAATCCAGAAATACAAAAAGGTACAAAAAAATTGATAAAGAAAAGAGAACCATTTTTTATTGTTTCATTGTAATAAATTGCTGGTATCTGGGAAAACTTACCATATTGTATGAAATAAAGAATGAGGCTAAGGATGTAAAAAAAACATATAAGACTGAGTGTAAAGCCTGTACCTTTTTTATGTATTGATTTCATGTTTTCATCAATTATACAACTCAAATCTTGACCTGTCAAAAAAGGTACACTAGTACTTGCTTTTGTCACTTTCCACTACTGATTTCTTTATGGTATACTGTGACTTCGATTAGTGGAGGTAAATATGAAAGTATTAGTAATTGGTGGTGCCGGGTATATCGGGAGCCATGTAGTAAAAGAATTAATGGCTGCAAAACATACTGTAACGGTTTTTGATAATTTATCTTCTGGACTGCTCCAGAATTTGTTTTCAGAAAATGATTTTATTGCAGGTGATATTCTACATCCAGAAACTCTTGATGCAGCTTTTGCACGAGGATTTGACGCTTTTATCCACTTAGCAGCTTTTAAAGCAGCAGGTGAATCAATGATTAAACCAGAAAAGTATTCTGTAAATAATATTACAGGTACTATAAATATTTTGAATGCTGCCATAGCTCACAACTGTAAAAGAATGGTATTTTCATCTTCTGCAGCGGTATTTGGAGAACCACAATATCTGCCTATTGATGAAAATCATCCTAAAAATCCA
>CALNCH010000085.1 GCA_937875245.1 uncultured Spirochaetaceae bacterium | reverse complement strand
GGTGCCAATGGAGCTGGAAAATCAACATTTTTAAAAGTACTATCAGGAGAACTTGAACACGATTCAGGTCAGATAATCATGACTCCTGGAGAGAGAATGGCTGTTCTTAAGCAAGATCACTTTACCTATGATGAATATAGTGTAAAAGATACTGTAATGATGGGACACCCAAAACTATACAAGTGTTACAAAGACCGAGAAGCCATTTATGCTAAAGAAAATTTTACTGAAGAAGATGGTTTAAAATCAGCGGATTTAGAAGGTGAATTTTCTGAGTTAGGGGGCTGGGAAGCTGAAAATCAAATTGAACAAATGCTTTCAGGGTTAGGTTTAGATGAAGAATTCCATGACCGCATGATGAATGAATTGGACGAAAGCCAGAAAGTTCGTGTATTGTTAGCTCAAGCTATTTTTGGTGAACCAGATATTCTTTTATTGGACGAACCTACAAACGGTCTGGATTTGGAATCAATTAACTGGCTTGAAGAATTTCTTATTGAATTTCCAAACACTGTTATTGTTGTTAGCCATGACCGTCACTTTTTGAACTCAATTTGTACCTATATCTGTGATATTGACTATGGAAAAATTAATCAGTTCGCTGGTAACTACGATTTCTGGTATCAGATGAGTCAGATTATGCAACGACAGGCAAAAGATCAGGCAAAAAAACGTGATGAAAAAATGAAGGACTTAAAAGAATTCATTTTACGATTCTCTTCTAACGCCGCAAAGTCTAAACAAGCTACCAGCCGTAAAAAAGTATACGACAAATTAGCTTTGGAAGAATTACACATCACCAGCAGAAAATTTCCTTATGTAAACTTTAAACCAGATAGAGATATTGGGAACAATGTATTACGAGTTGAAAAATTAAATTATAGCAATGAAGGTATTCAGTTATTAAAAGATTTTTCATTAACCGTAAATCGTGGAGAAAAAATAGCCTTTGTTGGTCTTGAACATAAAGCAAAATCTGCTTTCTTTGATATTATCACTGATAATAAAAAAGCTGATTCTGGTGATATATATTGGGGACAAACTACTTCTTTTACTTATTTGAGCATTGATAACTCTGAATATTTTGATAACGATTTAAATATTACAGATTGGTTACGTCAATATTCACCAGAACAAGATGATGCCTACGTTCGTGGCTTTTTAGGACGAATGCTTTTTAGTGGTGATGAATCATTAAAACCAGTAAAAGTTTTATCTGGTGGTGAAAAAGTTCGCTGTATGCTCTCAAAACTTATGTTGAGTGGTGCTAACGTTCTTATTTTAGATGAACCTACAAATCACTTAGATTTGGAAGCAATTACCAGCTTGAACGAAGCATTAGAATCGTTCCCCGGTGTTGTATTGTTTAACAGCCATGACCATGAGTTTGTTTCATCAATTGCCAATCGTTTAATCGAAATAACTCCCGGTGGTGTTATTGATAGAATGATGAACTTTGATGATTACTTAAAAGATGAGCAAGTTAAAGAATTACGAACTGAATATTACAAAGGCGTAGATAAAAAAATTAAATTTAATATTTAATTACTCGTTTTTATTACCACTATTAATACAAACTGAATATTTTAAATTTTACGTTATAATTATTTTGTCTATGTTATAAGGAGAAATAGAGATGAAAAAAATTAATCTTTTCCTCTTTGTTTTTATTATTTCAAGTTTTTTTATATCTTGTGCAACAACTATTGAAATTGTAAAAAATGATTCGCCCTTTATATTAAAAGAAGACGAAGGAATTATTTTACTAAGAATTCTTAATTCAAATGTAGACAAGGTAATTGACGAATTTTATTACTCAACTGGTGATACTGTCAAAAAGCAAGCTCCGTTACATTTAAATTCTGATTTACAAATAAAAAAAGCTCCTGGCTCCTTTTCTGTTTTTACCGTGGCAAATACAGAAACCTCAGAACAATTTGTTCTGTTAAAAGCAAAGAAAGGTGCATATGGAATTATAAAGATTGGTGAAAATTCTGAATATTTTAATCCATATGTATTTAAGGTTGAAGCTGGTGTTGTAAATTATGCAGGAGATGTAAAACTTGATATTGTAACAGGACGGGTTCTAGTTTGGCATAAAGTAAAAGACTATTATGATTTATCTATTTCAGACAATTTTGATGAAATTTTAATTTTAAGAGAATCTTCTGATTTATTGTCAATTTATTCAAATTATGAATTTATTAATCAGTCTAAAAATGTGGAAACAATGCAACCGCTTAATTGTCATGTAATTCGTGACAATTAAGGGCTTTCAGCATGGGCACTCTGTCAACCCTATAAGTCAAGTTAGATGGCATATATGGTATTTACAGAAAAGAGTTCTCGTTCTCTTAACTTCTCCTAAAAATTAATTTCACTCTTTTTAAAATACTCAAAGGCTCCTGTTACGGAGCCTTTGTTGTTTATAAAGTTATTTTGTTTTTTGACTCTGATTCATTTCTCGAGGAGCTTGCCCTCCCCTAAAACCAGGTCCTCCCATTTGACCGGGACCACCCATACCTCTTCCACCAAATCCATTTGTAGCTGAACCAATTGAAGTTACCGCATTTACTCCAGCTTTTCCAGTGGTGAAGGTTGCTATTTCTTCTTTATCTGCATAAAGAATATACTCTGTTTCGCTCTGTAATAATGGAGATGAAAAAATCATTGTTTCATACTCATTTGGGACTGTGTAAGAAAGTATTTCATTTCCTTTTTTATCAGTAATTCGTACTACAGAACCTGTATCTACTGTTTCGTATATTACCAGCACTGGTTGCAAACTGTTAGATGCTGGTTGTGTTATATTTGAGCCACCTAAACCTATAATAGTACTATTTGATACTTCAAAAGCATTGTTATCACAATCAAAAGCACACTCTACTCCGTTAGAACCGATACAAGTGATATTTCCCCCTGTAATTGACAAACTACCGTTAGAATCTATTCCATCGTTTTGGGTGCTTTTTATATACAGATTTCCACCATTAATAGTAATGGCTTTTCCTGCATTTAATCCATCATCCCCTACTCGAATTTTAAAATTTCCACCATTAATGATAAGTTGATTTTTAGCTTCAATTCCTTCTGGGCTACAAGACACTACTGTTCCGTCTTCCAGCTCTGTCTCATAAGGAACTGCAGAAGTTACAATATCAATCACCCCTCCATTAATTACTACATTAGCATTAGGATCATCGGCGGTACTTTCTGTTTGTCCATCTTCTTCTGCTTCCCAACCGGCAGTAATGGCTTTTCCCACTGTGGTAATAGTTAGATATCCATTATTGATGATAATATTTCCCTCTCCCATATAGGTAGTGCTTTCTTGACCATCTACTTTAATACCTTTACTTTCTTCATCGATGGCAGAACCTGTTCCATTTATGGTTAAATCGCCACCATCCATAATAAAGCCTGAAATACAACGGATACCATCTCTGGCACTGATATTGATAGCTACCATTCCACTACGAAAGCGAATATAATCATCACCATAAATACCATTTTTGTAACTACCATTTACTACTAATGTACCTGAGTTTTTGTTTGCTAAGATATCTCCATCTTCTGCACTAACTACTAAGGGAGAAGCTGCATAGATGGCACCTTTTTTATTATTTGCCTTTGTTCTTTCTGTAGAATCAGTTAACACATTAGTTGAATTTGATGCTATTACTAAAAAAGCAGTTTGTTTACTTGAGAGCTGAAGGGCAGGTCCATCCGTTGCATTGATAGTTGCATTTTTCAACACTACTGCGTACTCTTTTACTGTTTCACTTACGGTTACAGTTCCTGCTATTTCTCCGGTAAGTACAAACTTTACCGGGGTATCAGCTGTTGAACTTAAAACTACTCCGTTATCACTTTTTATTAGCGTAACAGAATCTTTTCCTATGTTAGATTTATTCTCTGCAAAAGAT
>CALNCH010000084.1 GCA_937875245.1 uncultured Spirochaetaceae bacterium | reverse complement strand
CCGGTATCCCATCCAGAAAAATGAGTATCCAAAACAGGAATGAGCAAATGGCGTATTTTATTTCTAAAATAATCAGTTTCAAAATTAGTTTTGTCAGTACGGTAGGGCACTTGATTTTTTTCAGCATAAGAGATGATTTGACTACGAGAAATAGGTAACAAGGGACGATAAATATACTGACGTTGTTGCACAATACCAATGCTAGATTGTAATATTGAACCTTGAAAAGTTCTTTGAAGTAAGGTTTCTAATTGATCATTTTGATTATGGGCAAAGCAAATACAATCTGCTTTTATTTCTTCACGATACTGATAAATAGTATTATATCTCAAAAACCTTGCAGCCTCTTCTGTTCCCATTTTTCTCATTTGAGCACAACTACTTACAGAACCTACTGCTAACTCTTCAACTTTACAAGTAATTTGATGCCGAATACACCAAGATTGTACCAACTCTGCATCTCCTGCGGATTCTTCTTTTTCTCGAATATTATGATTTATAGTTATTACAAATATTTTTTCCCACAAGTTTTGAAGGTCATTTTTTGAAAGAAATTGATGATAAATAGCATGAAGCATCACCATTGAATCAATACCGCCAGAAACTGCTAAAAGAATTCTAGAAAAAGAAAATAATTCAGGAAAGTAAAAAGGAGTAATAGACATACAATGAGTATACAAGAAAGATTTAAATACAAAAAGGGGATTCCTATAAAATAAGAATCCCCTTCTATCTAAATTATAAAAATTATCTGATTGGTTTGATTTCTGCTACAACAGCATCTAAATCGCTAATGATTTTAATACCCTTTGCAAAAGGAAGATCTTTAACTAACAAAGATTGGTTTAATCCTAGGTTAGATACATCACCAACAATACGAACTGGAAGTTCTTCTGGTAAACATTGAATAGTTACAGTTGGAACACCCTTGGTTAAAAAACCACCTTCACGTACACCAACTGGGTTACCAGCTGTCTGAATTTTTAATGTTGCTTTTAAAGGTTTTTTAGCATCAATTACATGGAAGTCAACATGAAGATTTTTGTCAGTTACGATATCGTATTCTGTATCTTTTATAAATGCTAAATGTGTTTTTCCATCTACAACTAAATTAATTAAAGTAGTTGCAGTAGCTTGCTTCCAAACCTTAGTAAATTCAACTTCATTTACTTCAAGCATTTCTGCTTCACCCTTCCAGTTATACATTACAGCTGGAAGTACACCATTAGCACGAATTGTTTTTGAATAAACTTTACCTGTACCTTTTCGTACAGTTGCATTAAGTGATAATCGATCCATTTTAGGACTCCTTAATTTTTTTTAAAGAAAAACCCTTGCAAATAAATCGAATGAATCGAAAAGAATTGCAACCCCATCGTTCATCACGCCAGAGTTCTTCTAAATTAGCTGAGCCGGCTGGATTCGAACCAGCGGAATACCAGTACCAAAAACTGGTGGCTTACCACTTGCCGACGGCTCAAAATATATAACAAAACTATTGATAACTAGCCTTATTCCTCGTCAGAGGCGGGATCTTCAATATGACCTGCATCATACTCAGCCAAAATTTTATCTTGTAACTCAGTACGAAAGTCAGGACATATCGGATGTGCTACATCCTTATAATCACCACTACTTGTCTTTCGACTCGGCATAGCTATAAACAGTCCAGTTTTACCTTCAATTATCTTGACGTTGTGAACTACAAAACAGTTATCAAATGTAACTGTAACGTAGGCTTTTAACTTACCCTCTGCCGTCACTTTTCGGATACGAATTTCGGTAATCTGCATAATCAACCCCCATTGAGTACAACACTAGACTAATCTATATGCAGTCTATCACTTAAGACACGCATACAAGTTCAATCAGCTGTAAAACACAAATAACTGCGTTTCCAACTACGGTTTAGTTGAATATGAGCTTTTTCGGCTTCTTCTTGACTACCAAAAACACCAAACACTGTAGAACCAGAACCGGACATTCTTACAAACAAAGCACCAACTGATAATAAATCACTAAGAGCAGCGCCAATTTCCTTGTACTGTTCTACAAGAGGCTCTGTAAAACTATTCTCAAAACTCCAACTAGATATTGAACTATTGTAAATACTTTCTAGATCCTCTAATGCAGGGAACTTCACACAGCTGTCTTTTTTCATCCACTGATCAACTAAGTTGTAAGCAACAGTTGTTGAACTATGAACTTCAGGACAAACTAAAACAAAGTAAAGATCGCTGCGGGGTGTAATAACCCGAATAAGCTCTCCACGGCCTGTAACTACAGCACAACCTGTAGCCCCAGCTTTTTCATCTAAAGACAAAAAAAAGGGAACGTCACTTCCTACCTTCCCAGCTAATTCAGTTCTTTCTACAAGAGAAAGATTCGTCTTAAAATATTTATTTAAGGCATCTAAAAAAACTGCGGCATCAGAAGAACCTCCGCCAAGACCGGCACCACTTGGAATTCTTTTTACCAAAGTAACCTGAACACCAAAACTGATACCCGTAT
>CALNCH010000083.1 GCA_937875245.1 uncultured Spirochaetaceae bacterium | reverse complement strand
AGGCAACGGTCCAGTTTTTACACCACCGTATCGGGTAAGACAACATCAAAGGGAGGAAGTAACTAAACAGTTAAATGAGATGTTAGATGCCGGAATAATTGAGGCATCTAAAGGACCTTGGTTGTCACCAGTAGTGGTAGTAGAAAAGAAAAATGGTAAACTACGAATTTGCGTAGATTTTAGAAAGGTAAATGATATAACTAAAAAAGACAGGTATGCTTTACCGTTACCAGACGACTTGTTTGACACATTAAAAAATGCAAGGATTTTTACTAAACTGGATGCATTTAGTGGATACTGGCAGATTCCATTAGCCGAACAGGATAAAGAAAAAACAAGTTTTGAAGCGGACACTACCAATTTACGGTAATGCCTTTTGGTTTAACAAACGCCCCAGCCACATTTCAACGGGCTATGGAAACGGCATTAAGAGATACAAATTATAGAAATTCCATTGTTTTTATCGATGACATATTAATTTACTCGACTAATCAAGAAAACCATTTAAAGGATTTAAGAGAAGTTTTGCAGCATCTTAAGAAAGCAGGGGTCAGTCTTAACAGAGATAAATGTGCGTTTGGATTAAGAGAAGTGGAATATCTGGGGTTTGTTATAAGAAATGGACAACTATTTCCTTGTGAAGACAAAGTAGAACCCATGTTGGCTTTACCAACACCACAAAATAGAAAAGAGTTAATGTCAGTACTGGGTACAGTACAATATTATCGAAGATTTATTCCTAATTTTGCCAACATGGCAGTTCCACTGTTCCGGTTATTGAAAAAGAATCAAGTCTGGAATTGGTCAGAGAGAGAGGAGACAGCATTTAAAAATATTAAAGAAAGTTTAGCGGGACGAGTAAGATTAACATTACCTGATTTCAACAAACCATTTATATTAACTACCGATGCTAGTCAGGAAGGATTGGCTGCCATTTTGACTCAAAAGAATGAACAAAATATAGAGATTCCTGTAACCTTTTTATCCAGAACTACGACAAAAGCTGAAAAAAATTATTCTACTACCGATTTAGAGTGTTTGGCAGTAGTTTGGGCTGTGAAGAAATTATCAAATTACCTTAAAGGAATGAAATTCACAATTATAACTGATCATCAAGCACTTTTATCGATATTAAGTAAAGGTGAAGATCAAACGGGAAGAAGAGGAAGATGGGTCACTTCATTATATGGTTTTACATTTAACATTAACCATAGGAAAGGAAAATTAAACCCAGCTGATGCACTTTCGAGGTTTCCTAAAATTAAACGAGTAGACTTACCATTAACGGTAAGACAAATTTTACTAATGACAGAAGAGGAATTTGCAAAGGAGCCAAGAAGAAGATCAGAGAGAAGAAAAAGGAGAAACTATAGGTTACAAAATGAAAAAATATGTACATCTGCAACACATCCCGTGGGGGAAGGAAAGGAATACCTAGAAAACTTAAATGAGACTAAGGAAATATTATACAAAATACATCTAGAGGGTCATCTAGGTGTTAATAATATTGTAGACATATTTAAGCGGAAGTATTATGCTGAAGACTTAAAAAACATATCACAAAGAATTGTGAACCATTGTGAAGATTGTATACGATATACAAGAGATGTTAGAAATAATACTTTAACAACAATGGAGGCTGAATATGTGGGTCAAAAATTGGGTATAGATATTGTAGGACCATTAACGGAGACCAAGGCTGGAAATAGGTTTATAATAACTGCCATAGATTATTTTACTCGATGGGTATTCGCAAAAGCTACAAGAACCATAGAAGCCTTAGATGTAGAGAATTTTTTATGTTCAGAAGTATTACCGGTTATTGGAGTACCGTCTCAAATTATTTCTGACAGAGGACGTCAGTTTGTTTCGGAACACTTAATTACTTTTTACGAAAAAATGGGTATTAGAGGAACGCCATCTACTGCGTATCATCCACAAACTAACGGATTGGTAGAAAGATGGAATGGAACTTTACAAAGAATGTTAAAAAGGTTGAATAGTCTAAGCAATAGCTGGGATGAACATATTTGGCAGTGTTTAATGACTTACCGAAGTATTAAAAATGAAACAACAGGAAAATCACCTGCAGAAATGTTATACGGACGATCTCTCACAACACCAGCAATATTTCAAATTCCGGATCAAGATGAAGAAATTCCAGTAGGATTTACTGGTGATGTAGCTTTCAGGAGTATACAACAAACTTTAAAACAAATTCATAAGGAAGCAAAAATACGAGGTGATAGAAAAAGAGCTTTATATAGTGCTAACTATAATAAAGGAATAAGACCTTTTAAATTCAATGTAGGACAGAAAGTTTTAAAAAGAATACAAGACTCTTCAAAGTGGGAGCATGAACTAGATGGACCATATACGATATGCAGAATACTCAGAAAAGGAGCATATATAATACGAGATGTTGATGGAAACGAAGATAGCGTATCAGGAGATGAAATGTTATTATTTTGAGGAAATGATGAAAAGTTCCAACATATTAAGGCTTCACCCTTAAATTCCGTTATTAATCGATATAAACCAGTAGATATCGAATCTTTCATATAACCACAGAATCTTTTATATGATCATTAAAATAAAAGGTTGGGAGGAGAGTGTTAAGAGCAATATGAATTATGGCATTAGCAGATAAACAGAGTTATAAGCAAGCAGAAGGCACAGCAATAAGCAAA
>CALNCH010000082.1 GCA_937875245.1 uncultured Spirochaetaceae bacterium | reverse complement strand
CTTGCAGCAGGTTATCGGATGAAAAAAGATGGTGGTGTTTTAATCACGGTACGAAAATCTGATCAATTTGAAATTGTTGAAACCGCAAAACAATTCTACGATTTGGGCTTTAAACTGTACGCTACCGAAGGAACTGCAAAAACACTTCAAGATTTTGGAATGACTGTTGAAATCGTTAACAAAATTCACGAAAACTCAACAAACAATATTCTAACTCTTTTGGATAGCGGTAAAATTGATTATGTTATTTCTACCTCTGCAAAAGGCCGAATACCAACTGCAGACAGTGTTAAACTACGACGCAAAACGGTAGAACGAGATATCCCTTGTCTAACATCAATCGATACTGCTAACGCCCTTGCTATGAGTTTACGTAGTCGCTATACCCCAAGCAATTTGGAATTGGTAAATTGCAACAAATTAAGAACCACAAAAGAGCAACTACGATTTTCCAAAATGCAAAGTGCAGGAAACGACTTTATCATTTGTGATGGAATGGAACATGAAATTAACAGTCCTGAAGGTTTAAGCGTTCGTCTCTGTGACCGCAGAACTGGAATTGGGGCAGATAGCTTAGTTGTGGTAACAAAAAGCACTATTGCAGATGCATCTATGAGAATATTCAACCTAGATGGTAGCGAAAGTCCAGTGGCTGGAAATGCTATCCGCTGTGTTGCAAAATATCTGTTTGATAACAATGTTAATGGTATTGCCGAAAAACATGCCGGAAAAACGGAACATAGCGCCATAATTACCATCGAAACCATTCCTGGTATTAAAACCCTTAAAGTTTACAAACAAGGGGGAAAAGTTTCTTCTGTTAGTGTTAATATGGGAAGCCCAGAGTTTGAACCAAAACAAATACCTACTACACTTATTACCCGTCCAGTTCCTTCTGATGTAGCAGACAGCATTGCTCTGTTACCAAAAACAGCAGTGGCAAATGCTCCTATTACAGTAGATGGAGTTGATTACCAAGTAACTTCTCTTTCTATGGGAAACCCCCATTGTGTTGTTTTTGTGGGTTTTGTGGATAAAATTGATATTGCAGACCTAGGGCCAAAATTTGAATTTCACAAAGCCTTTCCTAAACGAGTAAATACAGAATTTGTAAGAGTAATAAACAGAAATAGTTTGAAGATGCGAGTTTGGGAAAGAAGTAATGGAGAAACACCTGCTTGTGGCACTGGAGCTTGTGCAGCCGTTGTAGCCGCAGTACTAAATGGTTCTTGCCCAGTAAATGAAGACATTACGGTAAAAGTGCGGGGTGGCGAATTAACCGTTCGCTACACATCAGAAGGCATGATTCTTACAGGAGCAGTAACTCAAGTATACCAAGGAACTATCGAAGTATAATTTTTTTAATGGCAAAAAAGTTATCTACCATCAGAGATTTTTTTAATCTTCTGATGGTTTCGATATTGAGATCCCAATGCTCTGTTACGCAAAATACTTCTTTTTTTTGTTCTGCAATACTATCAATTATTTTCTTAAAATCAATTCCTCCCTCTGAGATTGGAACAGTTCCAGAGGGTAAATGACTATCAGATTCACCGTTATTATCGTGGAGATGTACAGCTAAAACCTTTATTCCTAAAGATAAAATACTTTGTAGTTCCTTAAGCGGGTTTTTACTATTTACATTACTATGACCTGTATCAAATGTTGCCCCTAGGGTTATACTTTTTTTTTGAGCTTGAAGGGCAATCTTGTTCATAAATTGAACATAACTACTTTTTTCTGAGTAATGTCCATCTGGTATGGTATTTTCAATACACAATATACAGTCCTCTTTTGTCCCTTTCTTTTTTCCACAGGTGTTGCAAAACTTTGCTAACCACAAGGCTTCTTTTATTGACACCGTATTAAAGTGGAGGGTAACTCTTTTTGGAACGTATTTTCTAATAAACTGTAAAAACACTCTTTTTTTCCAAATTGATAAAGAGGAATAGAGAATTGGTAAATGAATGGTAAAGTTTTGAGGTAATTCTGACCATACTTTATTTTTAATCAAAGATGGCTGCCATCCGTCAAAAAAAACATCAAGAAAATCAGCCTCATTGCTTTTCTTAAAAAAATCTAGCTCTTCTTCAAAGGAAAGACCATTGTAAGCAGAGGTCTGTATACCAAAATGTATCATTATTCACCACAATATTTTTGTATAGTAGCAGCCTTTACTTTAAAAAAGTTAGTTTTAGCTGAATTAGAAAGAAGGCGGTATTTTCCAGTAGTACCCCACTCAGCAGGGAAATCAGCAATCTTTTTATAGGTATCTTTATATGTTAAGTTTTTACTAAAAATATAAGGAGTTACCATGGTTTGCCATTTTTTGATTCGATCAATACTTGCAGAATAAGTGAAAAAACTGTCTTCATTGCTCAATTCCAATAAGTACTGTCTATATTTCCCATTAAATTCTGGTACCCCCAGTAATTTTTCCATTAGAGGCCTTTTACCAACCTCAAAAATACCCCACTTCAAAGGATTTTGAGTTCCACTATCCATTTTATCAATGCTTACACCCAAAATGTTATCATAGTCGTAGGGAATAAAATACACTTTTCCCTTGTTATCAAAGTACAAATAATAATTATTTTGGTTATTCCAATAATCATCCCACATCCCTAATAACACATTAATAGCATAGGTTTTAATAAACAAATCAACATCCATTTTCTCTTCATACCACTTTTTTGTGATTGCAATATTTTCTGGAGTATCTGTTTTAAGAGAATTTAATTCCTCCATAAAAACTTTAAATGAATCAGCAGAAGAATTAAGCTTTTCTTTGTTTGTTTTCAAATCATAACTAAAGCGTTGGCTTTCAACTTCCTTCAAACTTACTTCTTCCACACCAAAATTTCCAACCTTTGGCATTAAAGGAGCTGGCCATAAACATTTCCATAAGTCACCTTTATTTGAAGTTAAATTTCCACCCTTTTCACTAGTAGTTCGTGCTTTTAAAAACTGTTTGTTTATCTCTTCAATCATGGAATACACACCATAATTTAGAACCTCAGTAGATTTCTTTGTTCCATTTTCATCCATATCAATAATAATAATAGTAACATTAGTGTATCCAGCCCGAGGAGCCGTCCATATCCCATTTTTTCTAAATAAATCGTAGCCATACACTTCTCTAACATAAGTGGGATCATCTTTAAATCGTTTTAAGTTTAATCCTTTTATACAATCCGCTAATCGTCGTTCTGGCTCATCATCAGAAATCCATTCTTCAAAATCTACTTTAAAATGAGCTTGAAGGTATTCATGCTTTCCAGCTTTATTTACATTTTCAGGCCGCACTCTGCTGGTATTACCACGTAAACGAACACCAACGTCTTTTATTTCCCAGGTATAATTTCCTTTGGTAAAGATAAAATCACCATGTATGCAAGTTTCATTTTTAGGATTCATATCGTAATACTCTAAAAGAGTATTCCATTCACTTCCAGTAAATTGCAAAGTGATAAAACTCATTTCGTCATTGCTAAAAATGAAATCCAAATTTTCATTTCTTGTTTCAAAGGGTTTTGGATAAATAACATCGGGATCTTTTTGTTGTGCAACCTGTGCAAAAACCACAAAAGATATAAAGCAGATAAATACTGCTAAAACTATTTTTTTTACTTTTTGTGCCATGTGAAAATACCTTTACTTCTAACTGAATTTAATACAGTCTAACATAGGAAATTTAATAAGTAAAACGGTTTATTTGTTTTTATCGGGAGTATAAAAGGTATACTGATTCTTGCCCTTTTGCTTGGACTCGTACAAAGCGTTATCTGCTTTAGCCAACAATTCAACAACAATTTGTCCATTCTCTGGTATTAATGCAACTCCAATACTAGTAGTTACCAAAACTTCATTCTTCCCTTCTCGATATGTACGGCGTAACTTTTCCAAAGTCCAATCCAACTTTGACAAAAGAGTTTCATGAGGGATGTTTTTTATAAAAACACAAAATTCATCTCCTCCAAACCGAGATAAAATATCAATATTTGAAAAAATAATTTGCAATTTCTCTGCGGTTTCAAAAAGTACTTCATCCCCTTTCATATGTCCAAACACATCATTTATGCTTTTAAAATTATCTAAATCTAAAAATAATAAGGCACCGGTTATACTTTTTTCTGCTTTTAAACACTTTTCCACCATCTCGTAAAAAGTTTCTTTTCGATACAAACCAGTTAATTTGTCTTTACCTGCCGTTTCCACAAGTTGCATTTTTTCTTTTTTTTCACTGTCTACATCGTATATACGACCAATGATACGAATTGGTACTCGGTTTTTTTGTATAGAGTGAATAGAAATATTACACCATATAGGAATATGAGCTTTTGTCATAATTCGTATTGTAGCATCTGCGTCAATAACTGGATAAAACCCAATATTTGAAGGAGACAACAATTTATAAAATAATTCAGTAAATTCAATAGAATCTTCAGGACAAACATGCCATGCCTGGGCTAAATCAGTAAATGAAAATACATAGGGAATTGTCCAGCCAAATTTTTTTTCAAAGTTTGCAGAGATAACTGTATTAGAAACTAATAAATCGATATCAAAAATTATTTCTTGTGTTCTATTGATAATAACTTCATAACGCTGTTGTTGTAATTCTAGCTGTTCCATCATACGTTTTTGATTTGAAATATCAGTAATAACACAATTTATTTCAAACAACCCATTTTCTTTTTTTGAGAAGGTTCCATTAAATAAAGAAGATAGATAATTACCATTTTTACACCGAATTCTCACTTCAGTGGATATTTGTTCATCATTAGCCTTATGGGTATTAATCAAATTCCTTAAACGAGGTAAATCTTCAGGATGAACTATAGTAATAAACTCCTGTTGATATTCTGTATAATACTCCTCCTTTGTATACTGCAAGAGTCGAAAAAAACCTTCATTTGCAAAATGAATAGACAATCCTTCGTTTGGAATAAGGACTACCACGCCTCCATTGATATTACTAGTAATGTTTAGTAATTTCTTTTCGCTCTTCCTAATTATTTCGATATTTTTCTTATTTAATAAATGAGAGATAATAAAGAAAACAACTAAAGAAATAATTAGAATTACAATGAGTACTATAACAATTCTATATTCATATAAAACGTCTTTATAATTATAAATATATTGGCGAAAAAAAGTATTTTGGATGATTATGCTATCTATTTCTTCTTTTGTTAAGTTTGCAATACCCTTATTTATAATTGATATTAACCGGGGATCTCTAATAATTGCATTTAAATAATCATCTTCTTGTTGTAAGAGAAGAGAAATACACAAAACATCTTCAAAACCTTCTTTTGGAATAATTACTAAGTTATTATATTGTGGCTTCACCATCAATCGTTCTAAAGCATATTGATTTTGTATCAGGTAATCTATTTCTCTAGAGGATACTGCGTTAAGCCCTTCTTCAATATTTTCATAAAAAATCATCTCAAAGAGTGGATACTTTTCTTGTAATTGAGTAATAAAGTTTTTTGAACCAGTAACTAATCCCATTTTTTTTGCTTGGTTAATTTCTACATTTTCTCCTTTCCGTGCTACTACAACTTTTTGTGTTGAAATATAAGGATTTGAAAGAAGCAATCTGGGAGAATGAGCATTTAATTCATTGTTCTCTACTGACGCTACCAACGAAATTTTATTTTCTGTGAGAAAATCATAATTAATTGCACCGGTAGGTAATGGAAAGTAAGAAAAATTTATTCCTGTTTTTTTTGAGATTAATTCTAAGATATCCCGAGTAATTCCTCTTACTTCACCTGTTTCATCCACAAAAGACAGGGGTTCTTGATTAGAAATGCACCCAATAGTCAAAACTGGTAATTTTTGAAGAAAATCTAATTCCATTTTGGTTAATGGATCTATTTTATAAGACCATAAGTATGTTTCAATAAGTTGATGTTCAAATAACGGATTTTGTATTTGTATTTTTTGTAATGCCTCGTTCAACTCTGTAAGAAGTTGATGATTACCCTTTTCAACCAGATAATAAGAAGGAGAGACACCAAATCGAGCAAGCAATTTCATGTTCTTATCCATATTCATCAAGCTTGTTAAAATAACATCAACTTCACCTTTATATAAAGCATCTACTAAATTTTTTGTATTTTCATAATATTTATATGTAGCAGTAAATTTATGTTTTTTTTTATATTCTTCAAAAAAAGATAAAAAAATAAAATCAACCTCAACCCCTACTGTTATATTATCAAGGGAATTAAAATTTTCATAAGAATATTCTGCTTTTGTGTTTAAAGTGAGCATTGCCCCAAATTCACGTCCAATGGGAAAAGAAGGATAATCGAAAAGTTTTGCTTTATCTAAAGTAAAGGGTACTGGGGCAAGTAGTTGGATTTCTTTCTTTTTCATTCCTTCTAAAGCAGAACTCCAACTATTATATTCAATAAAGGTGTATTCCCAGTTGGTATATTCCCCTATCTTATTTAAATAATCAACATTATATCCACGTACATTCCCTGAGGAATCAAGTTTATTAAAATTTTCTAAGGGGAAATACCCAACCGCAATTTTTGACTGGGCATTGACCGTGCTCAACAGAGATAGGATACAAAAAAGTTTACAAAATCTTAGTGGTGAATCTTTGTTCATAGAACCCTCGGCCACTAGTATATCATAAATATTACCATTCTTTTTGTAGTTTTTTATAACACCATATAAAAGCTGGTATTAAAAAACAATCAGCTAAAAGCCATGCAAAAGGAGAGGCAAAGCAAACACCAAGGTAACCGAAGGTAGTAACAACAAATACACCAGTTACAGTCCTGGCTATCATTTCCAAAACTCCTGACATAATCGCTAAAGAACTAAATCCCATTCCTTGTATTAAAAAACGGACAATATTTACTAATGCCAATAAAAAATAAAAAGAACTAACAATTACTAAAAATAACCGAATATCTTCTAATATTTCAACTTCACTACTAGATACAAAAAGTAACCCCAACGTATCTCCAAAAAGGAACATTATTAAGAAACCCAAAATAGAATAAATAAATCCTAAAAAGCAACATGCATATAAGCCACTTTTTAACCTCTCCAGTTTTCTTGCTCCTAAATTTTGTCCACCCCAAGTTGCCATTGTTGTTCCCAATGCATCAAAAGGACAGCAAAAAAAGATATTTATTTTTTGGGCTGCAGCCACAGCTGCCACAACATCTGAACCTAAGGAGTTTACAGAAGTCTGTAAAATAACACTTCCTATTGCGGTAATAGAATACTGTAATCCCATAGGAACACCATTAGCACAAAGCACTAACAAATGATTAGTTCTTATCTTTCTATCATCTTTACGTAATCTTAATATCTCAAAATTTTTATGCATATATATAAGACAAAGAATTCCAGATACACCTTGAGAAAGTACGGTTGCGATAGCTGCCCCTTTAACTCCAAAATTAAACACAAGAATAAAAAGTAAATCTAAAAAAATATTTAATACAGATGAAATTATAAGAAAAATAAGAGGAGTTTTACTATCACCCAAAGATCGAAGAATTCCAGCCAAAATATTGTACAAAAAAACTACTGGAATACCTGCAAAAATAATACTGATATAATCAGAGGCTGGCCCTATTATATTCTCTGGGGTAAGCATAAGTCGAAGCAAAGGACGACAAAAAAGTAAGGTAAGGGTAGTTACTACTATTGAAAAAAAAACGCCCAGATGAATTGTAGAAGCTACCATTTGACGCATAGTTTTATAGTCTTTAGCACCGTATTTTTGTGCAATTGGAATTGAAAATCCACTACAAATACCCATGCAAAAACCAATAATTAAAAAATTTACAGATCCAGTTGCCCCAAGGGCAGCTAAACTTTCTTTTCCTAAAAACCTACCAACAATAACAGTATCTACAACATTATAAAACTGTTGAAATACATATCCCCCAAGTAAGGGTAGAGAAAACCCCAGTATTAAAGTTAAAGGTTTCCCCTCAGTTAAATCTTTTGTCATTAAATTGAACATATCCCAAAGCCCTTTTTAAGTAAATACATATAGTCCAATTTTTAAGCTTTTTCTTTTCGATTGTGTCATATTGACACAATAATTGTGAATATTTTGATACACTTGATCAAATTTGTTCAATAGCATTGTACTGCTTTTATTTAAAACCAAAAGACTAAACCAATTATCTCAGTTAATAATTTCTGTTATTCCTTATGTAATAAAGAGTTAACATTTTTTTGTATTTTATATTAAAAGTTGGCACGGTAATTGCAATGTAATAAATGTGAGCCTTGTATAAGGCTTAAAACATTAACTAAACCGTTAATACGGTGTTACTATAGGAGGTTCTTTATGAACACATTATCATTTTTTAATCCACGATTTACATCAGATCTTTTCGATGTTTTTGACCGAAACTTTCCAGAAATGGGAAAAACAGAAAAAGCTATTGTACCACGAGTTGATGTATTAGAAGCAAAGGATAAATACATTCTTGATATGGAGCTTCCAGGCTTTTCTGATAAAGATGTTGATATTAGTTTGAAAGACAGAGTATTGTCTATCACTTCTAAAACAAAAGAAGATACAAAAGAAGAAAAGAAAGAAGGTGCTTGGCTTGTCAAAGAAAGACGTGTAACTTCCTTTAGTAGAAGTTTTACACTTCCTGAAGATATTGATTCAGAAAAAGTAGAAGCACATTTTGCAAATGGTTTATTAACCATTGATATCCCTCGTCGCCCTGAAACTCAGGCACGAGCAATAGCAATTAAAGCATAGCATATAGCATAGTTTATATATCTCCTTGCCCGTCTGAAGCCTCCTCTCAGACGGGCTTTTTTTTCATTATAGATGGTATATTTATATCAAAATTGATATAATTCTGACATGAATAAATTAGCAGAAGTTTTACCCGCTTTCATGCATTTTGATACGTTAGAAAGTGCTAACTTAATCCTTTTATTAGGCTTAATCCTTTTATTAGGTGCCTTAGGTGGACATCTTTTTCAAAGACTGAAATTTCCACAGGTTGTTGGGTATATTGTAATAGGTATTCTAATTGGTCAATCAGGATTTCAGATTTTATCTGCCAAGGTTATTGATGCAATGGATCCTCTTTCTTCTGTTGCTCTTTCCTTAATAGGGTTTCTTATTGGTGGGGAATTAAAAGGTTCTACCTTAAAAAAATATGGTAAACAGTTTGTAGGTATCTTACTTTTTGAATCAATCGTTCCTTTTTTTGTTGTAAGTATAGCTGTTACCGGAGTTTCTTATTTAATAACAAAAGATTTTAATACTTCTCTGGCTTTAGGTCTTATTTTAGGAGCAATTTCATCTGCAACAGCTCCTGCTGCTACCACTGATGTTTTACGTGAAAATAGAACTCGAGGCCCATTGACTTCTACCATACTTGGAGTAGTTGCTATGGACGATGCGGTTGCTCTTATTTTATATGCAATTGCTTCCACAGTTGCAGCAGGTCTTTTAGGTACTTCTACAGATAGTTTAGGAAAACAATTATTATTGGTAGGATACGATGTTTTCGGTTCTAT
>CALNCH010000081.1 GCA_937875245.1 uncultured Spirochaetaceae bacterium | reverse complement strand
AGAAAAAATATGAGTGTAACAGATTTTAATGGAGTAATTAGGCAGAATTTCTTTGCTATTGTATATTAAATTTAATATACTGTGATTATGATAAAGATTTTTGTTTTGTTAGAAAACACTGCTATTTCTTCTGCTTTTAAGGCTGTTCACGGGTTGTCTATTGGTATAGAGGTAGGGGAAACCCATTTATTACTAGATGTTGGTCCAAATAATTATTATGCCTACAATGCCCAAAAAATGGGTTTTGATATTTCGCAAGTTTCTACCTTAGTTTTATCTCATTCTCATTATGATCATGTAGGTGGGCTATCTCATTTTGTGAAACACAATTCGTCTGCCTCTATTTTATTACAAGATTCACCTTTTAATTCTTATTACTCCAAAACAAAATATCCATCTGTATCTTTTTTATCGGTTCCTATTGGGTTAACTTGTTCAAAAAAGGTAAAGAGTAGAATAAGTTCTTTTTCTCATTCTTACAAAATATCAGATAATGCATGGTGTATTCCTGTTGTCTGTAATACCTATCCTAAGCCTGAACTTAATAAAACCTTGTACAAAAAGGAAATGGGTAGATTAGTGTTAGATGATTTTGCCCATGAATCAATTTTGGTTATTGAAGATGACGGGGAACTTGTAGTTTTTAATTCCTGTTCTCACAACGGTGTTATTAATTCCATTGAAAGTGTGAAAGAGTTTTTTCCTGATAAAAAAATTCGCTCCTATATTGGGGGATTTCATTATCATTCTTCAAAAAGTGATGAATCTACAGAAAAAATGGATGAATTTTGCCAATACATTCAGGATTCCGGAATTACGTTATATACTGGTCATTGCACAGGGACTCAGAACATATCTTATTTACAATCTAAATTAGGGAAACAAATACAATCCATTTCAACAGGCCAGGAATGGTTTCTATAGAATTTCACTTTACATTTTTATGTAATATCGTTATAGTAACTTTACTAATACTACAGGAGATATAGTATGAATAAAAAAATAGCCTTAATTCCTGGTGATGGAATTGGACCAGATATTGTACGAGAAGGTGTTCGAGTTTTAGATGCGGTAGCTAAGAAATTCGGTCATTCCTTTACTTATGAAACTGTTTTAGCAGGTGGAGCTGCTATTGATAAATTTGGAGAATCAGATGCAGTTTTATTAGGTGCTGTTGGTGGTCCAAAATGGGACAATGTTCCGGGGACCCTTCGCCCAGAAAAGGCTTTGTTAGGTCTTCGTGGTGGCATGAAGGTATATGCAAACTTACGACCAGCTGTAATGTTTAAACAGCTTTCTGCCGCTTGTCCATTAAAAGATGAAATTGTTGGTTCTGGTTTGGATATTTTAATTGTGCGTGAACTTACTGGTGGTATTTACTTTGGTGAAAGAGGGCGAAATGCTGAAAATACTGAAGCTTGGGATACTGAACGTTATACAAAACCAGAAATTGAAAGAATTGTACGTCTTGGCTTTGAATCTGCTCAAAAACGACAAAAACGTTTGTGTGTTGTAGATAAAGCAAATATTCTTGAATCCAGTCGTTTATGGCGTGAAGTTGCAGAAAGTGTTAAGGCAGATTACCCTGATGTTACTCTTTCCTATATGTATGTTGATAATGCTGCAATGCAGTTAGTTCGAAATCCTCGCCAATTTGACGTTATTGCTACAAGCAATATGTTTGGTGATATTCTTTCTGACGAAGCAAGTCAAATTACTGGTTCTATCGGTATGTTAGCTTCTGCTTCATTAGGGGACGGAACAGGTCCTGGTTTATACGAACCCATTCATGGTTCAGCTCCTGATATTGCAGGACAAGATAAAGCTAACCCTTTAGCTACTATTCTTTCTTGTGCTATGCTTCTTCGTTTTGACTTTGGTATGGAAAAGGAAGCAAAGGCAATTGAGGTAGCAGTAGAAAAAGTATTGGATCAGGGTTGGAGAACAGGTGATATTGCGGGTTCTGATTTTGATGCTGTTAAAGCTGCTGGTAAATTAGTAGGCACTGCAAAAATGGGTGATTTAGTAATTGCTGCAATCTAATCAGACTGTTTCTTAATTAGTGCGTATCTGTTGTAAAACAGTTACATATAATGCCTTGGCAGAAGTTTTGTTAGTTTAACAGGACTTCTGTTTTTTTTATATTACTTATAAAGTACTTTCCATCGAAGTCTCAGGTATCCCTTAGTATTACTTATGTCTTCTGGATCACTTTTCCATTCTTGACCTGCAATACTAAAGGAACCAATTTCGCTTGTATTTTCTACGTGAGAGCCAATACAAGGACATATATCGTAGTCTCCAACTAACACAATTCGCAAAGTATCTGTTGCATCTTCTGGTAAACGAGAAAGATCAATAAGAGCACCCCATTTATCAGAGGCTTCTTTTTGACTTACAAAAAGGGTAGTGATAGGTAGATTCTGAGAAATAATATAATTTACTTTTTCAGTAATTTCAGTTAGTTTACTTTCAGGTAGCAACCATTGATTACCTTGTTTTTCTAAATATGTTGTATCTATTTTATAATCACATTTACAGTTTTTTTTCGGTTCTATATGTGCATTTACAGAGCGTCCGCAGTTAAACATTCTGCACATAGTTTGATTCAATATATGTTCTGCTGTATGACGTGGTTGGCAATAGTCTTTTTTGGGTTCATTTATTTCATTCATGACACTATTATAGCTATCTAGCACCCTTGTGCAACCCCGTATATTTCTTAGTTTTTTATTCAAACTCAACTTCCCTTCCTGTATGAATTATTGACCCTTGTACTGAAAATTGATACAATAAATTTGTATTTTTATGCAAAAAATATGCAAAGGCATTACATCATATACGAGGGGTATTTTCTATGAGAAGTGATAACGCGAAAAAAGGTATAGCTCGTGCACCACATCGTTCATTGTTCCGTGCAATGGGATATACAGATGAAGAATTAGCTCAGCCATTAATTGGTGTGTGTTGTGCACAAAATGAAATTATTCCAGGTCATATTAATCTAGATAAAATATGTGAAGCTGTTAAAGCTGGTATTAGAATGGCAGGTGGTACTCCTATTGAGTTTCCTGCTATTGGTGTATGCGATGGTATTGCTATGGGCCATGAAGGGATGCGTTATTCTTTAGTAACTCGTGAACTAATTGCAGATTCTATTGAATGTGTTACAACTGCTCATCAGTTTGATGCTTTAGTAATGATTCCAAACTGCGATAAAGTTGTTCCCGGTATGCTTATGGCTGCAGGTCGTTTAGATTTACCTACTGTTTTTGTTTCTGGCGGTCCAATGATGCCAGGTCGTTTACCAGGTTCTGATTCTTGCCATTCTGGCAATCCTTATGGTGGAAAAAACTTAAGTTTAACTGATATGTTTGAAGCGGTTGGTGGAGTTACTGCAGGTCGTGTAACAGAAGAACAGTTAACAGAGTTAGAAAAAGTTGCATGCCCAGGCTGTGGTGCGTGTTCTGGTATGTTTACTGCAAACAGTATGAACTGTGTTACAGAAGTTTTAGGAATGGGTCTTCCAGGAAATGGTACTATTCCAGCAATAACTGGAGATCGCATTGCTTTGGCAAAACATGCAGGTATGGCTGTTATGAATATGTATAACAAAGGTATTACTGCTCGTCAAATTATGAGTGCCCAAGCTTTTGAAAATGCCCTTACTGCTGATATGGCTTTGGGTTGTAGTTCAAATACTATTTTACACCTGCCAGCAATTGCTCACGAAGCTGGTCATAAAATGGATTTACATATGATTAATACAATCAGTGAAAAAACTCCTAACTTGTGTCATTTAGCACCTGCGGGGCATACTTTTATGGTTGATTTAAACGGTGCTGGTGGTGTTCAATCTGTTTTAGCAGAATTGGCCAAAAAGCAGTTGATTCACACTGATTTAATGACAGTAACTGGAAAAACTATTGGCGAAAATATTAAAGGGGTAGTAAATAGAGATCCTGAAATTTTACGACCTATCGATAATCCTTATTCAAAAACTGGTGGAATTGCTATTTTATTTGGTAATTTAGCACCAAAAGGTACTGTGGTTAAACGAAGTGCTTGTGCTCCTGAATTAATGAATCACTCTGGACCTGCTCGAGTATTCGACAGTGAAGAAGCTTGTTTTGAAGCTGTAAACAGCCAAAAAATAAAAAAAGGTGATGTTGTTGTTATACGTTACGAAGGTCCAAAAGGCGGTCCTGGTATGAGAGAAATGCTGGCCGTTACTGCAGCATTGGCAGGACAAGGTTTAGACAAAGACGTTGCTCTTATTACCGACGGTCGTTTTAGTGGTGCTACTCGTGGTGCATCTCTAGGACACTGTTCTCCAGAAGCCGCAAATGGTGGACCAATTGGTTTGGTTAAAGAAGGAGACATTATCACCTTAGATATTAATAACTATAAAATAACGCTAGAAGTAAGTGATGAAGAATTGGCAAAACGTAAGGAAGCTTGGGTTTGTCCACCTCCAAAGGTTACAAAAGGATATTTAGCTCGATATGCAAAGTTAGTTTCTTCTGCTGATGAAGGAGCAATTCTGAAATGAAATTAACAGGTGCTCAGATTGTAATTGAATGTTTAGTTGAACAAGGTGTAGATACGGTTTTTGGTTATCCAGGTGGTGCAATATT
>CALNCH010000080.1 GCA_937875245.1 uncultured Spirochaetaceae bacterium | reverse complement strand
TTCCTTCAACAATCTTGAAGTGAACTTTTACAGTGTCTCCAACTCTGAAAGCATCAATATCTGATCTCTTCTGAGATTCTTCGATAGTTTTAATCAAATCCATAGTAAATCTCCTTACTATTGTGTGGTTATTTCCTCAATCATTCGCTCTGCTTCTGCATTTAGTAAACCATTTTTTCGTGCTTCACAGACTAAATCTGGTCGCACTCGTAACGTCTTAGCTAATCGCATCTTCAGCCGCCACTTTCGAATATTTTCATGATGACCAGATAATAAAACATCTGGAACACCTTTGCCCTCAAACACTTCGGGACGAGTGTACTGTGGGTATTCAAGTAGTCCATCAGAATAACTTTCTTCTTCTAGGGATTCACTGGAAATTACACCGTCTACTAAACGATAAACTGCATCAATTATTACTGTGGCAGCTATTTCTCCAGATGACAAAACATAATCTCCAATAGAGATTTCTTCATCAACCCAAGTGTCTATAATACGATTATCAATACCTTCGTATCGTCCACATATTAAGACAAGATTGTCTTCCTGACTCAATTCCTGTGCTAGTTTCTGAGTAAAGGGTTTTCCAGAAGGAGTTACATAAATAACTTTCTTCTTTGCATTTTTTCCAGACCAGTTTTTTCTACCAATCTTATCCCTTACAGACTTTAGCGCAAGATTTAGCGGTTCTGGCATCATTAACATACCAGCTCCCCCGCCGTATGGATTGTCGTCACAGGTTTTGTGTTTATCAAAGGCATAATCCCTGATATTCACCAAGTCGTAGGCAATAATTCCCTTTTGTACCGCTTTTGCCATGATTGAGCTTTCAAAAAAAGCACGTGGTATTTCCGGGAACAAGGTCAGCACGTGGAACTTCATAGATTACTCCAGAATCCAGAGGTGCATCAGTTGTACAGTTTTGCCTTTTATATCTACAGTACCGATAAATTCTTTTTGAAAAGGTATAAGCCGAATTTTCGACCCTTTTGCTGTAGTATTCAAAGCCGTGTACACACTCTCGGAGAGTTCAACTTCTAACAAGTCGCCAGCTCCGCCTTCCAATACGCCTGTGATTGTGCCAACAACATTCTCAGTTGCGACACCAGTCATTGCTGCCAATCCATCTTTGTCCGCTATAAGCGAACATCCTTTCAAGTCCTCAACATAGTATTCATCTTTTGTCAGAGGACAAGCCATTTTTCGTGGCACTAGTATTTCCCAGCCTGAATATTTTTTAACATCTTCGGAACTGTTAATACTTTCTAATTTCAGAATAAGGTTAGTATCCGATCCTTCTACTGACTCTATAGCCAATACTTTGGAAACATCTCCAGACCTTATAGTAACTTCTGTCAAACTGAAAAAATGTTCAGATTCACCTGAAGTACTTTCGACTTTACATTTACCCGATAAACCGTGAGATCCTCGAATAAAGCCTACAATCAACTGATCCATCAGTCCAGTATTTCCAAGCTATAACGCTTGCCGGTCTTACTGGCAGAGGCACTCAATACAGTTCGTAAAGCTTTTGCAATACGGCCATACTTTCCGATTACTTTACCAATATCGCCTTGTGCAACACGTAATTCGATGATAGTTCCCCGTTCACCGTCTACTTCTTGCACTTCTACAGCACTGGGATCATCGACCAATGATTTTGCAATGTATTCAATCAGGTCTTTTTCCATTCCCCGTAACGTACACGATCTGCATCAAAAGAAATTTGACTTCCTTCTTCAGCGATAGGATGATATACACCTAATTCTTCGATTGTTGTACCGTCGCGAGGTTTCCGAGAATCCTGTACTACAATTCGGTAGTATGGCTTCTTTTTGGTTCCAAACTTCTTAAGTCTGATTTTTACCACTTTTATTCCTCCATAGAAAGATTTACACACAATAGCGTGAATATACTTTATATAACAAAAAAGCCCTCTTAGTCAATATGGGAAAAAGAGGAAAAGATAGAATGGTTTTCTGCCTTTTCTTTTCTAGTACTTACTTAAAAAAGCTTTAGTTCGCTCATTTTTTGGATTCAAAATTAAATCTTTGGCAGATCCTTCTTCAACAATCACTCCACCATCCATAAAAATAATTCGATCCGATAAATCTCTGGCAAAAGCCATCTCATGAGTTACCACTATCATAGTCATTTTTTCTTCAGCTAACTCTCGAATTACTTTTAGAATCTCCCCTGTTAATTCAGGATCCAAAGCACTAGTTGGTTCATCAAAGCATAGCACTTCTGGTTTTAACGCTAGGGCTCGTGCTATAGAAACTCTCTGCTGTTGACCACCTGAAAGTTCACAAGGATAGGAATGGGCTTTGTCTCTTAATCCCATTTTATCCAATAAGGCGTAAGCTGTTTTTTCAGCTTCTTTCATAGAAGTACCTAGTACCACCTTTTGAGCCTCTGTAATATTACGCAAGACACTAAAATGGGGAAAAAGATTAAAATTTTGAAAAACTAATCCTACTTTTAACATAATTTTCCGTTTTGTTTCAGTATTAGCATTTGTAAGAACATCACCACAAATGGTTATAACCCCATCCCTTAGTTCTTCAAGCTGTGTAATACAGCGGAGCATAGTAGATTTACCAGAACCACTAGGACCAATAATTCCTAATACTTCACCTTTATTTACTGAAAATGATATATCTTTTAGAACTTCTAAGGTCCCAAACGATTTTTGGGCATGTTCTACTTTAATTACTTCCATAATTACCCCTATTTATAATAATTGAGTTTCTTTTCAAGACCTTCGAAGATTTTAGAAACTACCCAGTTCATTACAAAATAAAAAATCCCAGCCACGAAAATAGGCATAGTAGAAAATTCTCTACTTGCAGCATTTTGAGCAACTCGGAATAACTCAGCAACACCAATCACTTGCGCTAATGCAGTATCTTTAACTAAGGTAATAACTTCATTACCTGTAGCGGGTAAAATTCTTTTTATTACCTGAGGCAAAATAATTCTAAAAAAAGTTTGAATTTTTGTAAAACCTAACACATGAGCTGCTTCGTATTGACCTGAGGGAATAGATTCTATTCCACCCCGGTAAATTTCAGCAAAATAAGCAGCATAATTAACAGAAAATGCAATTATTGCAGCAGTAAATCGATCATAGGAAATTTTAAAAAGATAATAAGGAGCAAAATATACGAAAATTAACTGCAAGATAAGAGGTGTACCTCGCACAATGAGCATAAAAATATTTACAGGAACAGAAATAACCTTCAGTTTGGACATACGTCCGGCTGCCACGACTAAACCTAAAGGCAAAGAAAATAAAAGTGTTAGCACAAACACTTCCAAAGAAACTACGGTTCCTTGTAACATGGCTAAAAGCATTTTCCCCATTTTTATTACATCCTTTTAAAACAAGAGAGCCGGCAACACTGCTGCCGGCTTATACTACAAATTAACAGAGCTTATTTTCCGATTACAGAGATATCGTTATCAAACCATTTATTACTGATTTTTGCAACGGTACCATCTGCAGCCATTTCTTCTAATACTTTCTGGAAAGCATCTCGTAAGGCTACATCACCCTTTCTAAAACCAACTCCATATTTTTCAGTAGAAAGATTTTCACTTAATACAGTAAAAGGTTTTCCCGTTGTTTTAATACT
>CALNCH010000079.1 GCA_937875245.1 uncultured Spirochaetaceae bacterium | reverse complement strand
AGTGTCTAGCATTGGCTAATTCTCGATCTAAAGCCCAGAAGCAACGAATAAATCGTTTAGTATGCTGGGTTACAGGTTCAGAGAAGTCACCACCAGGAGGAGAAACAGCACCAATTACTGATACTGAACCTTCCTGACCACATAAAGAAGTGATACGACCTGCTCGTTCATAAAACTCAGCTAATCGAGTTGGTAAATATGCAGGGAAACCTTCTTCTGCAGGCATTTCTTCCATACGTCCAGAAAGCTCTCGTAAAGCTTCTGCCCAACGACTGGTTGAATCAGCCATAATAGCAACAGCCATATCACGATAGTATTCTGCTAAAGTAATTCCTGAATACAAGGATACTTCACGAGCCGCTACTGGCATATTAGAAGTGTTAGCAATCAAAATGGTTCTTTCCATCAAAGAACGACCTGTTCTCGGGTCAATCAAAGAAGGAAATTCAGACAAAACGTCTGTCATTTCATTACCACGTTCACCACAACCAATGTAAACAATTAAGTCTGCATCACACCATTTTGCAATAGCATGCTGAGTCATGGTTTTCCCAGTACCGAATCCACCGGGTATTGCAGCAGTTCCTCCCTTTGAAAGAGGAAAAAACACGTCTATTACACGCTGTCCAGTAACTAAGGGTTCTGTAACAGTTAATTTTTTTGAATAAGGACGAGGTTTTCGTACTGGCCAATATTGAGCAAGGTAAATTTTTTCACCTAACTCAGTTTCAGCAATAACATCTTCGATTGTATATTCACCCTCAGAAACTACTGTTTTTAAAACTCTACCGCGTACAGTGGGTGGAACCATAATTTTATGATTAATTGAGGAAGTTTCTTTAACGGTACCAATTACCATTCCAGGAGCAATAGGATTTCCTTCATGGATAACAGGTACAAACTTCCATTTTTTTTCTTGATCAAGAGGCTCTGTTCTCATACCTGGTAGCAAAAAAGCACCAGATTTGTCAAACATTGATTTTAATGGACGTTGAATACCATCATAAATCGTACCTACTAAACCAGGTCCAAGACGAACAGAAAGTGGTCGCTGATGACAAATTACTTTTTCACCAATGTGCATACCAGTATCATCTTCGTATACCTGAATAGTAGCCATACCTTCTTTTTGACGAATGATTTCACCAATAATGTTAGCATCACCTACGTCAACAACATCATAAAGACCACAACCGTCTAAGCCTTCGGCATATACAATAGGTCCTGAAATACGAGTAATTTTTCCTTCAATCATACAGGTAAGCTCCCACAAAATAAAGTGCTGGCTAACTCGTAACTGTATTTATCTACAAGTTCATTCAACATCTCGCCAATGGTTACGCGACAAATAATCATTCTATCCTGAGATTCAATCACAAAACCTTGAGCTTTATCTGTTACAAGAATATGTTCTTGTGCTTCTGCAGAAGTCATTTCTTTAACAGCTAAAATTTTAGAATCAGACAATTCAATGGAAAGAAGTTTTTTTATATGTTCAATATCGAAACCGCATACTGAAACGTTTAAAGACCTTCCTTTTAGAATATCCTTATAACGCCCTAATTTTTTTGTTAACAGAGCAATCTTTTTTTCTAAGGGGAGAGCTTCAATATATGCTCCGATGGCTGTAGCAACTTCCTTGTTTTCGAAAGCAACTAATAAACGTTCTTTCTCTAGAGGAATAGCGGCATCAACATCTTTTGAAAAAGAAGCAATTTTCTCGTTATATGCCTGTTCTTTTTCTTTGCGTACTTTTTCGACTCTTTTTGAAACCTCTGATCCAATTTCTTCTGCACTAGTTTCAGAGTTTTTAAGAATCTGCTCAGCTTTTTTTCGAGCATCTTCAATAATTTCTTTGTCCAGGATCTCAGTCGAACGAAGTTCTTCCATATTTTTATCCTACCTAATTAAACATGAATACCAATGGCTTCTCGAATTGCATCTGTCATGGTTTTTCGTCCTTCCAAATGTCCTTTAATGCCTGGTATTTCAACAATAAGCGGGTAATCACCCTTCAGCTGCCAGTCAAGAACTTCTTGAGAAAGCAAATCCATAACTTCTTCAGTGAGAATGAGTACCTTGGGTCTTTCTTCTACAACAGGGGCGCCTACGATAGTACCACCCCTACCGGTTACTCGGTTAAAAGCATCCAGTGCCTCATCACGATTCACTGCAACTGCCCCTGATACACCTACCAGTCCAAAACCGAGAATCAATTCCCTTTCGCCTATAACAAAGTATTTCACTATAGCTTTCTTTATATTACAAAATGATAATAAGCAATGCTACAAGGAATCCCCAAAGACAGATACCTTCAGCAAGTCCTACGAATGGAAGAGCTTTTCCTGATAACTCAGCATTTTCACTCATAGCACCCATTGCAGCAGCACCAATTTTACCTACAGCCATACCACCGGCAATACAAGCAAGCCCAACAGCGATAGCAGCTGCAATGTATTTTACAGCTCCAGTTGTAGCAGCAGCATC
>CALNCH010000078.1 GCA_937875245.1 uncultured Spirochaetaceae bacterium | reverse complement strand
GCTAAGCCTGAACCCTTAATTACTTGGTTAGTATCATTGTCAGCGTAGTCAGGAATATTTCTAAATCCACCTTTAAAGTTTATTCCAGTAGCTACACCTTTAAATGTATATCCTGCAAGAAAATTATATGATAAATTTAATGTTACCAATGTTTCTGAATAATATCCTCTGGATACCTTTTCTCCAAATATGTTATACTCTGTAAAGGGCAGGTAAAAACACTTAAAAGCGGCACCGTAACCTAAGTTATTTTTACGTTGTGTAAAGGCCATTGTTTCAATGGCAGAGTCTGCAATCCATGAGTTATGAAAAGCAGCAATTTCTGTGTTTGTAAGTAGACAGCTGGCAGCAGGATTGTATTCAAAAAAACTTATGTCATCGGAAAGGGCAGTGAATGCAGTTCCTAAGGCTTCGGCTCTTCCTCCTGAAGGAACGTATAAAGATCTGAATATGGTTAAACCTTCATTCGGATCAATATAACCAGCAAAAGCATTAGATAGTGTGTCATACATATCTGAATAATCTAATGCCAAGAGTAAATGAGGTTTCAAAAAACTCATTAGGAGAAGGAGTATTGCAAATTTTACTTTAAGTTGAGCACTCATCGCTACAGATTATACATCACTTTGAATTTTTTTTCTCTTATATTAGGTAAAGAAACACCGAAAAATAAAGAGATAGGGGCAGAAATCCATTAAAAAAAGTATATTGCTAGCAGTTATCATAATTCTCGTTTTATTTCCTTCTTTTAGCTCGGGAAAAAGGGACGTGCTATTGTCAGATATAGATGCCCTGATTGAAGAGCAAATGTATAATGATGCCATGGCATTGTTGGATGACTATATCAAACAAAATCCAAAAGATTTTGACAATGCCCAAAAACGTGTAAATTTAGTGTTAAAAGTAAAAACTGAATACAAAAAAAAAGCAGATGAATTTATCGCCAGTTTGCAGAATGAACCAGAAAACAATGAAAAACATAATAGATTAATTGATGAACTGGAAGCTTTGGACAAGAATCCTAGTATGGAAGTAAGAAAGTTTACTTCTGAGTCAAAAGCCGCTATTAAGTTTACTTATTATAACAATCAATTTACTGAAATTATGAATAGTGGTGCTGAATTATTACAACAAGGATTGTACACCGAGGCTGCAAAGAAATTTTCTGAAGGATTCATCTTATACAAACCAGAATTCTACGAGGAAGAAACAGATCAAAAATTTGTCACCGATATTGATGCTCAGTTGGCAAGTGTAAATTCTGAATTGCTCCGTTATGCAGAAATTCAAAATGAATTGGAAGATATTTTTAGAAGAATGGATTTGTCAATACAAAGTGGAAATTTGGGAGAAACACAAAGAATATACTCAGAAATAGTATTAGTTGTAGAAAAATATACAAATATTCGTAATTCGATTGGTACGGTAGGTTTTAATTTTAGACAAAGAGTAAGAGAAAGACAAGAAAAAGATACATCTTTAACGGACGCTTCCTTTTTGCCTTTTTCTTATCGTTTTTTATTAGGACGAAGTTCAGATACTAATACTGGTATTTTAACAGTATTAGATACACAGTTACAGACAAAGTTGGAAAATTCGAAATTACAGATTATTGAGTTAGCTCAGCAGAAATTTGGAAAAATAGAGCCCTATTTGTCCAATCCAGATTTTATTAATTATGAAAATATAATGGAGCAATCTGATATTGTTCTTACTGATCTAGGTGATTTTTTAACAATTGGACAAGATTTAAATAATCTGTATGAACTACAATTAGCAGAGATAGATACCTATAAAAATGATATAGATCCTGATTATTTACGAGATTTGAATTACACAAGGTTGTTAACAAATGAATTACAAAATGTGATTTTTGTAATGGAAGAAATGATGCAGCAAGAAGAACAGTTTTCTCTTTTTTCATCTGATATAGCTTCTGCTGAAATTATTCGTGGTGGTACATCCCAATACTTTGTGGCATTGATAAATGAGTCTGACTTAAATACTCAATACATTCAAAGAGCAGATACTTCTACTCTGGACGTTGAAACTTTCTACCGAGGATATCCAGGACAAAATCTTCCCTGGGATGATGTAAAACTGCTCCATGAAAATTTTGTTGATGATATTATATTAGAAGCACATAAACATATTTTAAATTCTTGGAATAGTGTTGGAACTGTAGCGAAAGAAGGAAGTACAGAAATAGCTAATGAATATACTCAGTCTTTTGCAAGTGCTATTGCAATGATAAACGAGGCCTTAAGTTCTGATGTGTTCTCATATCCTTCTGAAAGTATTCCTATTTTACAAGATCTTTTAAACAGAGCATTGGGGGATATTGCTGCCTTAGAATCGCAAGAACAATTCTTAGATACAGCTCCTGTTGAAACAGTAAAAAGTAATTCAAAAGCTATTGCCTTTCAAGAAGGGGTAGTAGCTGTACCAGAAAATATATCTATAATTCAATCTGTTTACAGTCAATTAAATTCAAAATTGGCTTTAGCTAAAGAACGGGTATTGTTGGCTGAAAGAGCAAAAAATGAAGCAGAATTAAGATATACTCAGGCAAGGCGATCAATGAATTCTGGTGACTTCGAGTCTGCTCGTGATTTAGTTGAACGTTCTCGTTTAAAATATAACGAATCTTTATCTTATCAAGAATCAGCAGAAGTCCGTAATCAAAGTGATACTTTGTTACTTGAATTAGGTGTTGAAATTGCCCGTTTAGAGAATGAACAAGTCGTTCGAGATGTTCGTGCATTAAAAACAAGTGCTCAAGAACAATATTATGCTGGAAATTTTGAACAAGCAGAAAGACTGTTAGTGCAAGCACAAAATAGATGGGCTGTAACAAACGTTGATCCAGACTCTGAAATTACAAATCTTTTTTCTCTGGTAGGTACTGCTTTATCCATGAAAACAGGTCGGGTAATATCACCCACCGCCCCTTTGTATTCAGAAATGAGTCAAATTCTTAATATGGCAAATCAATATTTTAGCACAGGTAGGGAATTAATAACAAAAGGGGATAAAGAAGAAGCAGTAGTAATTCTAGAAGATGCTAAAAAGAAACTTCGAGAGTTGCAATTAGTATATCCTTTAAATCAAGAAGCTAGTTTGCTTATTCTACGTATAGATCAACTTATTGATCCTGTTGCCTTTGGGACATTTTTTAAGCAGAAATTTGATGCCGCAAAAGTTGATTATGTAAATCCGGATATGCAGCAATCCGCTTATTTAGATTTATTAGACTTATATGAAATTAATCCTAGATATCCTGGATTGGAAAGTTTTATTTATCAAGTAGAAATTGCATTAGGTATTAGAGTTTCACCTCCAGATCAAAGGAAAATTAATGAGTCTCGTACCTATACTGCGGAAGCTCAACGAATTTTTGACAGCGGAGCTCGAGATGAGATTTCTCTTAATAATGCTTTAGCTCGATTAAATCAAGCAATAACCTTGTATCCTGATAATGAATCTGCTATTCTCTTAAAAGACCGTATTCAAACTGCAATGGGTGGACAATCTTTGGTTGTTCTTCCTGCAAGTCAAGAAGCCTTGTATCAAAAAGCAGTTCGGGAATTATCCAATGGTAATACCCTTGCCGCGGCTTCTATTGTTGCACAGTTATGGCAAGATACTACGGTACATCGTTCCGCAAAAGTAATTGATTTAAAGAAAAAGGTAGATTCCTTATTGTGATAAAAAGAGTAAGTCGTTCCTTGTTATGTTTTATCCTTCTCTTTTTTGCTGCAACCCCATTTTTTGCAGAATTTTATTGGGAAACAGCATCACCAATATCCAACGTTGACACCCGGTTTCCCTCCACTGCCAGTTATGGCAATACTAGTATTGTTGTTTGGGAAGAAGTGGAAGCTTCTTCAGGGGGTGGAAATATATGGCTGTCTGCCCAAGTTTCTTATGATACCGGTGGTACAATTGATTCTGTTCCTACTTTAAAGACTATTTCTCGCTTTGCAGGACCTTTTGTATATTCAGGAGAAGTTCCTAATTTGTTTTCTGTAGCAATAAATTCCCAAGGGACCATTGCTGTGGCAGTACAAAGTAGTGTTAGTACCATTTCTGTGTATACTTCTCAGAAACATTCTTTTACTTTCACAGAACAAATAATTCCCAAAGGTGCTTTATCCTTAGTGGGACCTCGAATTTTTCGAACTTCTGATGATGGTTTTATGATTTTTGCTACTCAAGGAGATAATGAATCTTTCCAACTGATGTCAACTCGTTCTTCAACAGGTAGTTCATGGGATTCTTTTTCTCGCTTTGCTCCTACTCAAAATATACCCAATACTTTTTTACCGGTGTTATCAATAACGACTGGAAATAGAGAAATAGTAGCATTTCAAGCATTTTATAATGCTGGAAATCGTATGTCTTACCAATTGTATTCAACTTACACAGATAATGCAGGTATTAGTTGGTCAGAACCTCAATTGTTAACCCATTCTGTTTCTTCAAATCAGGATTTTACCAATTATCATAATCAACGTCCATTTTTGTTTTATGATGGACAAATAACATATATAGCTTGGGAGCGAAGTTATTATACTTCAGAAAATTCAATTGTTTGTGTTGCACCATTATCAAATACGGGACTTATCGATGGTCGTATAGAAGAAATTTCTCCTGCAAACGCCAACGCAAAACAGCCGGTCTTATTTTCCTTGAATGGAAAATTATCGCTAGTATGGTACGACAGTAGGCGTGGTTCGGATTCAATTTACTTAGCACAAAAAACTGGTTTGTTGTGGACAGAAGAACGTTTGTCTACTGGTTCTTTAAATGCTTATTTTGCGTGCCCTCTTATAATTAATTATGGCCAGGATTTTCATGTTTTTTGGGAACAAAAAAGAGCCAATGGAAGTTCACGAGTAACTCGTTTATCCTTAGATAGAACGGTAGCAGCACCAATCATGGAAGGTATCACTTTTCAAAATGGGCAGCGCTCTACGGGAAGTCAAATTTCAGTTGCTATAAAGATGCCCGAAGATTCTTCAGGAATAGCAGGCTATTCCTGGGTTATAACTCAAAATCCAGACATGGATCCAATATCTGAGTTTATGGAATTTCCTAGTACCAATCGAATATCAGTATCAATTCCGTCAGATGGAATGTGGTATTTCAAAACGCGAGCCTTGGATATGGCAGGAAACTGGTCAGAGCCTTCTGTTGTAACATATTATAAAGACACTACTCCTCCTGTTGCTCCAATTCTTACTCCTTTAATCACAGAAGATACCACCTTTTTGCCTTCAAATGATTTTCAATTGGAATGGGTTTCTGGAGATCCTTCTGATGTAATTGCCGGTTATTCTTATAATTTACAATACATTGCATCATTGGATGCCTATTTTCAAAACCCAGATTTATATACAGAATCTAGCTTATTAGAAATAAAACAGTCTGTTTCTCCTCGGGTAATGACGAAAGATACACAACAAAATTATCTTAATAGAGATAATGGAGTTTATGTTTTCTCTGTTGCAGCCATTGATACTGTTGGAAACATTGGTCCTGCAACTCAAATTCCTGTCTATTTAAATAAATATATCCCCTATACTATAATCACTTCTATAAATCAACGTACTGATGATTTTGGGAATATGGATATAACGCTCCTCGGTAAAGGTTTTACCTACGATGGTATTGTAAGTGCGATTTATATTGATTCAGATGGCGTTTCTCCCTATGATAGAGAATTATTTTTGAATAATCAGGATTTTACCATCTATTCTG
>CALNCH010000077.1 GCA_937875245.1 uncultured Spirochaetaceae bacterium | reverse complement strand
GCACGATCCAAGGAGAAATAGGCTCAGCAAAAAGAGATGAAAACCAATCCAAATGCTTATTCCATTCGCTCGTCCACGTTTGCCCCGCCTTAATTTCTATTGCATCCATCTTGCCAGAACGCTCCCACACTACATCTATTTCGTGCCCAGAATTGTCTCTAAAAAAACTCCAATTACCAAACACATCACGATTTTTTTGCCCTTTCAAAAGTTCTACGACAACAAGATTTTCAAAAATATTTCCCATCAAAGGATCCCGAGCGGCTTGTTCCGGGCTTTCAATTTGCAAAAGAGCTGCAACTAAACCTGGTTCATAAAAATAAATTTTTGGACTTTTCACAAGACGTTTTCCAATATTTTTATAAAACGGTTGAAGCTTAAAAATTATAAACGATTGTTCAAGCACCGAAATCCATTCTGCTAAGGTTACAGAACTAACGCCAACATCAGAAGAAAGCGTATGGAGGTTTATAAGTTGCCCTACTCGCCCTGCAAGTAATTTTAAAAATAATTCAAATTTTGCATGATTTTTTATATTCATAATTTGTTTTACATCACGCTCAACATAGGTTGCAAAATAATCCAAATACGTTCGTGTTGGGGGCAAGTCATCTTTCCACACGCGTGGCAAAAAGCCTTTTACCAAGGCTGTATTTTTATCAATAGGATAACCTGCAAGATCAAGTTCTTCCCAAGAAAGAGGCAAAAGGTGCAAAATACTTGTTCTGCCAGCAAGAGATTGAGAAATCGATTCAGATAGTAAAATCTGATTGCTTCCTGTTAAAACATATTGTCCTTTGAGAGGCGACTCATCTACTTTTACTTGAATCCACGATAAAAGCTCTGGCACACGTTGAATCTCATCAAAAATTGCCGGAGCTGGATAGGCTTCTAAAAAAGCTTTAGGGTCTGTTTGCGCAAGTTCTCGAATCTCTGGGTTTTCCAAATTTGCGTAAGCATACTGAGGTAAAGTATTTCTTGCAAATGTTGTCTTTCCTGATTGTCGTGGACCTAAAATAGTAACAACAGGATAAAGAGAAAGAATTTCTAAAAATTTCTTAGTAATTTTTCGAGGTATCATGATCATAGTATAAGGGCTCATTTTACAATTTTCAAGTTCAACTTTAAAATTGTAAAAAAATCTTCTTGTAAATCTCTATCTACCATTAGCGCTCTCTCCTCGACGCAAAACTAAGCACTAAAAACTAATAACTGTCTTTCCTGCCGTCCCTAATCCATATATTAAATGACACTCCGTGTATAATACAATAACCTCTGCATTGACCTTTACTTTGCAAAAATTTGTTTATATTGTATGATAATACTACCCTTTTCTTAACGGAGGAAAAAAAATGAGTAATATTGCCTATATTAACGGACGAGAAATTCTCGATTCCCGTGGAAACCCTACAGTTGAAGTAGACGTTTCTCTTGAAGACGGTTCACTGGGTCGGGCTGCAGTTCCTTCTGGTGCCTCAACAGGTGAGCACGAAGCCCTTGAAATGCGGGACAACGATAAAGCTCGCTATAACGGAAAGGGCGTTCTTAATGCTGTTGAAAAAATTAACAGTATTATTTGCGAAGAACTTGAAGATGAAGATGCCCTCGATCAAGCAGAAGTAGATCGCATTTTGATAGATCTTGATGGCACTCCAAATAAAGCAAACCTTGGAGCAAATGCTATTCTTGGCGTATCAATGGCCGTTGCTCGGGCAGCCGCTTCATCCCTTGATATTCCCCTATATCGCTACTTAGGGGGAGCCCACACACTGGATTTACCAGTGCCCATGGCAAATATCATTAACGGGGGAAAGCACTCCGACAACAAAATCGATTTTCAAGAATTTATGATTATGCCTGTTGGTGCAGATTCTATTAGCGAAGCCCTTCGCATGACCGCAGAGGTATTTCACGCCCTTAAAGGGCTTCTTAAAGACGCAGGTCACGCAACATCGGTTGGGGATGAAGGTGGTTTTGCACCGAACTTAGACAACGAAGACGCATTACGCTTTATCATGAAAGCTATTGAAAAAGCAAAATATCGTCCCGGAGAAGATATTATGATAGCCCTTGATTGTGCTGCATCTGAATTGTTTGATGAAGGTGGCCGTAAAGGATATAAATTCTGGAAATCAAATCCTGACAAGCTTTTTAGTGCTGAACAAATGATTGAAATATATACAAAATGGATAAATACCTATCCTATTATTTCCATTGAAGATCCTCTAGATCAAAACGATTGGGAGGGCTACACACAATTAACAAAAGAACTTGGTTCACGAATACAAATTGTTGGGGACGATTTTTTTGTTACAAATACGCAACGACTGGAAAAAGGTATTGCTGCAAATGCATGTAATTCTATTTTGATTAAACTTAATCAAATAGGCACTGTAACAGAAACAATTGATGCTGTTCGCATGGCTCAAAAAGCAGGCTACACTGCCGTTATGTCCCACCGTTCTGGTGAAACTGAAGATACCTTTATTGCCGATTTAAGCGTCGCCTTAGAAACTGGTCAAATAAAAACAGGTTCTATGAGTCGCTCAGACCGTGTTGCAAAATACAATCAACTTATTCGTATTGAAGAAGAGCTTGGTTTTAATGCACGTTTTGCAGGACGCTCAACTTTTGCAAAATATAAATAATGGATAATGGGCGACAGGTCTCTGCCTATCGCCCTTGTTCTAGAGTTAAACTAAATGAAACCAAGTCAATTCGTGTTTATTGTAATTTAAATGTTGAATTTTACTACCGGGAATATCTGCAAACTGTTGAATTAAATTCCAGTCTGTTTCGCCCTGCATTTTAATGGTACAAATCATGTTTTTTACCAGACCACTGTCCAGCCACATGGTAACCCATTCATATAATCTTTCTGGGTAACAGATAACATCGCTAAAAATCCAATCAAAAGCACCGAGTTCTTCTGGTTTAAGGGTAAAAGCATCGTGCTTCATAAAGGTAACAGAGGAATCTTCCATAAGAGAAGGTACTAGAGGGGATCGATCGATGGCAACTACGGTAGCACCTAATTGTCGTAAAACCCAAGTCCAACCACCGGGACAAGCTCCAGCATCCAAACAACGCTCCCCAGGTTTTGGTAGTGGTTTTGAAATTCCCGGATAGACACCACTGGCACAACGAATAATAGCTTCCTGTATTTTTAAATAAGCTCTACTGGGAGGATTTTCGTGGTCTTCCTGTAGTTCCAAATGACCACCCGGAAAAGTACTAGACGTATTTGGAGAAAACAACATGGTATTTTGATCTAATAAGGTCCAAACTCCAATAGGACTTTCTGGAATAGTACAAGGAAATTGTTTTACCTTTAAATTAATATAGGGAAGTTTTTCTTGAATTAAGGTTGCCCGACGAAATTGAGTAAATTGGTAAGGCCCCCAATTTCGTTGGATTTCTTTAAGAGCAGCAGCTGCTTCTCCAATTGAATCAAAGGTCATTTTTGCAGGTGATAAGAAAGCAGTTTTACACCAGTAGGGAACACCTTCTTGATTCCATTCTGGAAGATATACAATATCACCAAAAACTTGTTTGTTAGAAATATCTGCATGAAAACGATTGGTAAGTTCACCTAATAACCGATTCATCATTTCAGGCCATGCTAAAAACGCCCCACCGGTAAGCTGTGTAATTTGTTTACTCATGTGAGTCCTATTAGAAATCTTCGGTATCGGGAATGGCATCTTTCGCTAATTGAGTAATTAACTCTGATAACTGTCTAGTTCCCGGTGAATGTAAAAACTTAAACCCAATTTCTGTAGAATCAGAATCTAAATTAAACCATATCGGTCTGCCGATTAAAATAATTGAGAAGGATTTGATTATTCTGGTAAATGTGAAAGATAATTCATAGTCTTCCTCTGAATCTACACTCAGAATAGCTGGAAACCGAACTTTACAACCTGAAATACTAATATCTGACACAATTCCGGGAAAAACACAGAGCTCATTGCATTGAACTCTGCCTATTTCCTGAAATCTTTCACCCTTCCGTTGGTCTATACCCATACATACATGATGCACTTGAAGAGTGGTTCTTGTCAATCCAGTAAAAATGGAGATATTTTATTCTTTTACAGCCATAACTTTTCGATTTTCATCAATGCCAGGGCCTACAATACGAACAAAATACATACCACGAGCCACCGTTTTTCCACTGGAGTTTGTACCATCCCAACGATAATAATGGAGACCTTCTGTAGTTCTACCCCTTTGCAAGGTTTTCACAATATTACCATCAATAGTCATAATATGAACAGTTAAATTTCCATCTTTGGGCATATCAACTTCAATAATCGTTTGTTCCCTGTTATTTACGTTGATAACATTGTTCAAAATAGTAACCCCACCTTGTTGCCGTTGCAAGTCTGCAAGTTTTACCGACCACAAGTCTAAGGATGTGATATCTCCAGGGACAGCAAGACGTAAGGCATAGAAGGGTATTGGCGGTGTTTCAGTATTAAAGTCATGATCGAAGGTATAACCCGCATCGGGATCAGGATCTGAATCAACACGGAATAAGAAACTTATTTCAGAATCAGCTTTCCAACCAAAATATCCGGGCGTTGCAGGGTCATTTAGAATAGTAAAGGTAACTAAAGCTGGGTTAGCACCAGAGGGGTCAGAGTGCAATGTTTCGAATTCTGGGTTAGCAACTTTACTAATAGATTCTATTACCGTAGGTAACCAGATACGTAAATCGTACTCAGTATTGATATTGTAAGTATCTGATACTGATAAAGAAAGAGGGTTAATATCTGCAAACATAGTTATTTCTTCTGTAGCTGGAATTGCTTTGTTAAGAGTAAAAGTTAAATCTCGTTCAGTAAGCATTCGACCAGTATTATTTCCAGAACCAGAAAAATCTCGTACTGCCCATTCCCCTTCTGCATAAACCCCTTGTCCTTGAATGATATCTCGGTTATCAAAGCCATACAGTACATCAAGAGCATTTACCGCAAAATCACTTATTGCATGCTTTGAAGTTATTTCTACAGGGTTATCTCGTTTGTCGTAAATCTGAGAGAAAAGTAAAGGATTACCTAAGGCATCATACTCTTCTCCTGTAATAGGATCTGTTCCAGGGTGGCCTAAGACACCAATATAGTAATTCTTTAATTGTTCATAGTCGAGGTTTCCTGTTAAGGTAATTACAAAACCGGTTGCTCTCGTTGTGTTCATTGCAACGGTAATATTACAGTCATCGGTAATAAGGCCTGTATCATCAGTACCATTGTAAATACGCAAAGATTTAACAATTCTTTGTAGTTTTTGTATGGTTGTCCATTGTGCATCAGGTTGGTAATCCATTGGCTTGTTAAAAATAATATAAAGTTGATTTAAGCCAACTGCAGCGGCTGTCATATAGAATTTTGGCGGTGTTTTATCTGGTGTCCGCAAATTTTCAAAAGATAATAATCTGTTTCCTGCCAAATCGGTAACCACATTAGTATTATCACACGAAAGAGTATAAGGATCTGTCGTTTTTCCTGCATTTCCATTTGCAACTGAAAAGTGAGCATATAAAGAATCGTGTAAAAAATAACTTTCAGTGGTTTTTTCACCAAAGAAAAATTCTACATCAGAAATTTGTTTTAAATTGGTATCAGTAAATTGTTGGTTTTCTGTTCCCTCTGTTCCATTAGAGTAGGTAAAGGATGAAATAGAATTTTGCAAAGAACTGGCTCTAATACCACCTGAGGCCACAGTTGAATCAGATTGAACATCGAAATTTCTAGTACCACCAAAACGATCAAGAGGAATACTACTTATACCAATACCAATATCATTATCATACCAGCCTAAACGGGTATACCACTTATACTGATCTAAAGAATCATAGTTTGGAGTATTGTCAAAAAAGTGGATTTCAAAAGCAGTAACCATAGTACCTGACTGTCCTGTAACCAGAATTTCATAATCAGGATCTTCTTCATTTTCCCATGACTCCCAAGAATCGCTTCCTTTCAGATATGGTACTACAACAGGTTTAGAGGTATCCCACATTCCGTACACTGCTCCTGTACCATTATTTATTGTTAATTCAGGAAGAGAATGGTTTGCAGAAGAATTTGCTACATACGTATTTGTACCATAAGTAGTTATACTCATATCTTTTATAGTTGCATTAGGTAGTCTGGTTATTGAGCCAGAAGGAGTTGTTGCACTATTGATATAGCCATCCCAGTTGTGATGCTCTACACCATTTACTGTAACTGTACCATCTACATAACCGGCTACAGCAAGGCGGACTCGGTGTGTTTGATATTTTCGATTACTAATGTCACCATCTAAGGCAAAATATCTGTATAACGCATGAGGTTCTCCACCCGATATACTATCAGAGTCTAGTACACCTGATTCTGTTTCCACAAAACCAGCAATAGTTAATCCATTATTACCAGAAATTGCACCGCCAAAATCAGTACCAGCCGTATCGAAAGTTGTAGAGCTACGAATGTTTTGGGAAAGAGGAGCGTTATCTGCATCAACTCCAGCATTATTAATATCCGCACTTGTTGCCCCTATTGTTACCGGCTCAGAATAACGGAATTCAATAAAGTTATGAGAATCATACTTCATTTGTGCTGTTCCCACTCCTTGATGAAGTTCTTGTCCAGTCAAAACTTCTACTAAAACCGGAGCAGTTCTGTCGGCAGTAGCGGTATAACGATTTGCCCCATTATAATGCTTTATTCGGTTTTTATGTTCGTCTCTTAATGTCTCATACAGGCCTAATAAAGCCTTTGGAATATCAATATCAGGGATGATAGTTTGGTGTATTCCACTTCTGTCGGTACTTTCGACTGCACCAGAGGAGTTACCTGTAGCATCGGTGTTCCAACGTTGAGAGGCAGAACTATCTGTTTTTAAATAGAAAGACGATATATCCGTATTGGTAATTGGAATTGTACACTCAGGATCTGAATATGCACCACTAAAAGGCACTGTTCCATTGTGAAACTTAATATTTTCAAGAGCTTTAGTAATTTCGCCGTTTGAGTTTTCAATTAATGTAGTAGCACCGCCTTCGGATTTAAATTCAATTCTTATTACATCATCATATACAGTGTAAGCCTCTGAAATTACTGGTCGCACAAAATCCCAATTAGTATTATTTCCATCATTAGTGCAGTTTTCTGCAGCAGAAACCCACCCTCCCGACGCAGTGCAATGAGCAACTGTACAATTGTATGCTTCAGCAAAGGCAGCAGTTGCATTATCGTTATTGGGAATAGAAAGATTCCAAAGAGCAGTTGCGTTAAAATTAATTCCATTGGCATAAAAATTTTGTCCAATAGTCAGTGTTTTTCCATTTAGCGCATCATCATCAAAAGCACCATCGTAAGTTGTATGGTCAATTGGTGTACCATCGGGAAGTGCAGTAGGATAATCTGTTAATGAAGGAGTGGCTGTTTTTCCAGTTCGCTCATTATTGTGATATGCATATAGATTAGTTACCCCAGACTCTAAAACAGAATCGGCATACATCGAAGTAGAAGTACCATTAAGTAAGATCATATCTTTTGTAGTTGTGATAGCACTCTTGGTTCCAAAAATAGTATTAATTCCAAAATCAACAGTACCTTGATATAACACAAAGTTTTGAACCGTGATAGGAGAAGCAAAAGTAATGGCTTTTTCAAAAGCGACTATATGTAAATCCTTTCTGTTTGCAGAATTACCAACTTCAATAGCATTTGCATTTCCACCAAGTGTTAGAGTTCCACAAAGGTAAACATCGGAATCAAATTCGATGGTACCATTATTTGTACCTAACTGGACAATACCACCTGCAAGTTGCACTAAACCAGCTCCATTTTGTTGGAAAGAACCAGTAGTTGCTGCCAAAGTAATTATTCCTGATTCTAATGTTTTCAAAGTCCCAGAGTTAGTAATTGCTAAATCACCGGAAGTTACGGTAAAGCTATTATTAATATTAATATCTGTTCCACGTAAAGTACCACTTCCAATTGTTACTACACCGTTAAATGTAGTTGATCCTGTTGCGGCTTCGCTTTGTGTTAAAGCTCCAGTTACGGTTAATGTGTTACCAAAGGTAAGTGCTTTTGAAGACGTTATAGTGAGACTTGCTAAAGGATAAGTATTACCAACAGCTCCTGTTAGTGTTATATCTCCAGTGCCTGCAACTAGTGTTAGGGCACGAGGTGTTGCTACTGCATCTGAGTCTATGGTACAAGAATCGATATCTGTACCAACATTTATGTTTCCAGCCCCTGTTCCTGTTCCATTTACACTACTTATAGTTAAGTCCGCGGTAAGGGTTATGTTTTCATTTATGTTAATGTTCCCCTTGGAGGTTGTTATGTTACTGCCCAATTTTACAGTGCCAACACCAGAGATGTTTAATTCTTTACCATCTCCACTTACTGTTATTTCTCCATTTGTTGCTTTTGTTAATACACCAGAGTTAGTAATTGCTAAATCACCGGAAGTTACGGTAAAGCTATTATTAATAT
>CALNCH010000076.1 GCA_937875245.1 uncultured Spirochaetaceae bacterium | reverse complement strand
ATCCAAGCATCTAAAGCAACTTGTAAACTAGGACCATATTTTTCACTTTTTTCTTCCCCTTCAAAACGTAAATCGTTTTCTGCAAAAGGTTTTACCTTAGGTAAAATAGGTTTTAATTGAGGGTGTAAACCTTTTTCCCATTCTGCAAAAACCGTAGAATGGCGAGTAAGAACAAATTTATGCCAAAAGGCAGAATCTAAAAGCCCACCTTGAAAAAGCTGACGAAGAGTTTCCATGGAATCGATAAGTATTTGAGGTGTTTCCTCCCAAAAGCCATAAATCATATAGCCATGAACCAAAATACCTGCTTCTTTGAAAGCAGCACAGGCTGCTACCAAATGTTCCATATCGGTTCCTTTGTTTACAGAGGTTAATCCCTCTCCAGTGGCAATTTCTATACCCCCAGAAACCCCTGTTAATCCAGCAAAAGAAAGCAAATCTGCTAAATCGCGAGTAAAGGTTTTTTCAAAACGAATATTCCCCCAAAAAGTAAGACGTTTTTCTGTTGGTGGTAATTCACTGTTAGCAAGAGCAAATTGTTCCAATGCAACTGGAGGAGAAGCTTCATCTACAAAATGAACCCCATAAACCCCTGTTTTTTTTCCTTGTTCTAAAAGACCTTTATGTAAGTTTTTTATATCTGTCATTCTGTACTGGCAAACATAGTCCAATGTAGTATCGCAAAAAGCACATCGATGCCAATAACAACCATGGGCTAAATAAGCTTTTAACCAAGCACCATCGGACCATAGTCGGTGCATTGGATTCACATCATCTGCAAGTCGGGGGTATAAAGAAAAATCAATATCTGAAAAATCAGGAACAATACTTCGAGTATATTCATCCTCTTTTTTTATATATATATCAATTTGTTCAATATCTTCTAAGGGTGGACAAATACAACCCTTTTTATCAAGAAATGCAGTTTTATACAAAGCTCCATGAGATTCTAAATTAGATAATAAGTGTAAACATGAACCGTATCCTCTATCGTAACTGATATAATCTACAAAATCAAAAACACGTTTTTCTTGAATTTCTCGTAATTCAGTATTGATATATCCACCACCAATAGAAATAATAGCAGAAGAACCTAAAACAGAACGTACAAAAGATGCTGCAAATAGCCCTCCTACAAAAGAGCCGGGAAAAGGAATGGAAATACAAACCAGTATTTTCTCCTCTGAAGAACGCCTTTCTAAATAATTAGAAAAAAACTTTTCTAAAAGAGGCTTAAAAAAATGTACTAAAACGGGAGCCTTCAAATTTTCAAGTACAGAGTCAAAAGAAGAAGTACTACAAGCCAAATGCTCTGCATAGCGAATGAGGGCAAAGTTAGAATCGAATACACTGGTTATATAATCCCCTATATCTGCTAAAGCAAGACTTGCTAACAACTGGGCATCATCAACACAAACATCTCGTTCTAAACTTCCTAAAAATTGTTCCATCCGCATACCACGAGGAATAAAGGGAGACTGAACAAATTCATGACACAGTTCCCTCTGATTTTCTCTACCACATACAATATCAACAATAGGATCTATCCAACGAATCCATAAATCCTTGTTACTTATATAGCGGCGTAATTGAAAAGCCTCTTCATCCTTCCCTTTTTTTTCGGCCTTAAAAGCCTTGGACAATGCCTCTTCTTGAGAAAGAGTAAATAATTTTTCCAATCCCTTAGAACAAAATAATTCATGAAATAAGCCATTACTAAAATCTACCCATTGGGTATCGAACCCTAAATTTCTAAAAAATGCAGACAGATAGGCTCCAGAAGGATAAGGGGTATTTAATTGTACCAAAGGAGGCTGGATAATAAGAGTTTTCATAAAAGGGAGTGTACCATGGGATTTGATTGGGTTCAACATGATAAAAACATCTAAAAATGACTTGCCGATTAACCCTTTATTTTAGTAAATTTGTGTACACAAGCTTAGGGGAAATGTACCCCATAATACAACGTAAGGAGTGCTGTAATGGCAACTTATCAATTTCAAACAGAAGTAAATCAACTTCTCAAACTTATTATTCATTCACTTTATTCAAATAAGGATATTTTCCTTAGGGAAGTCGTTTCTAACGCATCTGATGCTTTGGATAAATTAAAGTATTTAACCGTATCAGATGAGGCTTACAAAAGCGTTACTTTTGAACCTCGAATCGATATCTTTTTCAATGAAGAAAAGAAAATGCTTATTGTAAAAGATACAGGTATCGGTATGGATCAAGAGGATTTAAATTCCAATCTTGGTACAATTGCCCGTTCTGGCACAAAAGCTTTCTTAGAAAAGTTAGAAAACGAAGCTAAAAAAGACTCATCATTAATTGGTCAATTCGGTGTTGGATTCTATTCTGCCTTTATGGCCGCAAGTAAAATCGAAGTAATTACTCGAAAAGCAGGAACAACTACCTTATATCGTTGGTCAAGTACAGGCACAAATTCCTACGAGGTAGAAGAAATTGCAGCTGATAATCCTGATGCAAAAGAATATGGATTTGAAGACCCAAGTAAACACGGTTCTGCAATTATAATGTACTTGAATGATGACAGTGGAGAATATGCTTCACGATGGAAGGTAGAAGAATTAATTAAACGTTATTCTGACCATATCGCTTTCCCTATTTTCTTGCACTACGAACAGAAAAAATACAACGACAAAGGTGAAGTAGAATCTACAGAAAATAAAATAGATCAGATTAACACTGCCAGTGCATTATGGAAACGGGGAAAAAGTGAATTAAAAGAGGAAGATTACCATAACTTTTATAAAACCATATCTCATGATTCTATTGACCCACTTATGTACGTACATACTCACGCAGAAGGAACCCAGGAATATACAACTCTTTTCTATGTACCTGAAACAGCACCTTTCGATATGTATCAAGCAGACTACAAAAGTGGTGTAAAACTGTATGTAAAACGAGTTTTTATCACTGATGATGAAAGAGAATTATTACCAGCTTATTTACGATTTGTTCGTGGTATCATCGATTCTGAAGATTTACCATTGAACGTGAGCCGCGAAATTTTACAACAGAACCGTATTTTAAATACAATTAAAACAGCTTCTGTTAAAAAATTGCTTAGTGAATTCCGAAAAATGGCTGAAGCCGCCTCTAAAGCACAAAAATCTCTTAAAGATGCTCCAGAGGGAACAGAGCCAAGCGAAGAAAATAAAAAAGCCATTGATAAATGGAATACCTTTGTTTCTCAATACAACAGACCTTTGAAAGAAGGATTGTATTCAGACTATGCTAACCGAGAAGAACTTTCAGATTTAATTCGATTTAAATCAACAGCAGAAGAAGGGATGGGCGATAACAAATGGACCAGTTTTGCTGAATATGTAGAACGAATGAAAACTGACCAAAAAGCAATCTACTATATCACTGGAAATGATGAAAAGAACCTGAGAAATTCTCCCTTGCTAGAAGCATACAAAGCAAAAGGCTTTGAAGTTCTTATTATGGCAGACGATATTGATGATATTATTATTCCTAGTCTTGGTAAATACAAAGAATATGATTTAAAAGCTGTAAACCGAGCTGGAAGTGATGAAGAACTTGGTGTAGACAAAAAAGAAGCTGAGAAAAAAGAAGAAGAGTTTAAACCCGTTGTAGAAAAGATTAAAAAAGCTTTAGGAGAACGAGTTAAAGACGTTGTTCTTTCAAAACGACTTAGTGATTCACCTTGTTGTATCGTTGTAGATGAAAATGATCCTTCTTTACAATTAGAACGAATGATGAAAGCTATGGGACAGGCTGGAATGGGGGAAGTAAAACCAATATTGGAAGTAAACGGAGACCATCCTCTTATTGCAGGAATTAAATCTTCTGAAGATGAAAGTTACATTGCAGATGTTTCTGCAGTACTGTTAGACCAAGCCTTATTAGTAAGCGGTGGAGAATTGAAAGATCCAGCTGACTTTGTAAAACGTCTAAACAAATTACTGGTTAAATAATTAGTAGTAATTACAACAAAAAAGGTCCAATAAAATTGGACCTTTTTTTTATATACTAGTACTTTATTTTTTCCAAAATGAAGGCATAAAAAAGATTAACATAGTATACAACTCTAAACGTCCGGCTATCATAACAAAACTAAACCAATATTTTGATACGTCGTTAAAAAAACCAAAGTTTTGCACAGGTCCTACCGCACCAAAGCCTGGACCAATATTTCCTACTAAAGCAAGACTTGCAGTTAAAGAAGATAATAAATCAATATTATTTAATGATGCTACCAAAGTAGTTATTAATACTAAAACACTATATAAAAACATAAAGGCTGCAACATTGTATACAATATCTTTTCTACCAACCCTTTTATTAATCTGAATACTGAAAATGCCATGAGGATGTATCATCCGTCGCATTTCATTCCCCATCTGCTTTCCTAAAATTACCCAACGTATTACCTTAACACCACCGGCAGTTGAGCCAGAACAGCCTCCTATAAGCATAAGTGCAAATATTATTATCTGGGCAAATTGGGGCCATTGGGTATAATCTGCAGTATAAAATCCTGTTGTAGTCATAATTGATGCAACTTGAAAAGCTCCATGACGTAGAGCATTAACAAAAGAACCATATTGTGGAATAACACAGACTGTTATTCCTAAACTTGCTATAAGGAAAATTATTATATAGGCTTTTAATTCAGTATTATCTTTAATTTCGCTACCATGTCTCACAATCAAGTGATAATATAAACTGAAATTTACTCCGCTTAAAAACATAAAAATAGTACAAATCCAATCTATAAGGGCAGAATTATAAGAACTAATACTTGCGTTTCGAGTACTAAAACCACCAGTACCTAAAGTTGCAAAACTATGAGAAAGGGCATCCACAAAATCCATACCAGCAAACAGTAACAATACTGTTTGCAAAATAGTAAAACCTAAGTATATAAACCACAATATTTTTGCTGTTACTGTAATTTTAGGTGTTATTTTACCTTTTTCTGGGCCTGTAGTTTCAGCTTTTATTAATTGAAAACCACCAACTCCTAACAAAGGAAGTAATGCAACTGTCAAGGCAACAATTCCCATTCCTCCAAGCCAGTGCATTTGTGACCGCCACAAATTTATGGAACGGGGTAAACTTTCCACATCAGAAAAAATAGTTGCCCCTGTAGTTGTAAAACCAGAAGCACTTTCAAAAAAAGCATCGGCAAAAGAGGGACTATAACCAGTAATAAAAAAAGGCATTGCACCTAATAAACTGGCAAAAATCCAAGAAAGAGCAACGGCTCCAAACCCTGCCCTAGAACTTAAATGAAAATTTTTCTTTCGAGTAATAAAAAAAAATAATATAGCAAAAAAAATGCAAATAATTCCAGGAATAGCAAATCCTGAAATTACATGGAATTCTCCATAATATAGGGCAACACCAACAGGTATTACCATAGTAATTGATATAATTGATAATATTATGGTAATAAGACGAGCTAATGAAAGAAAAATCACTCCCCTACTCCAAATTTATTCATTATATGTTTGTTATCTTTTATATAAGCAATGACAACTAATTTATCTCCCACTTCTAAGGTTGTATCCCCTGAAGGTACAATAAACTCTGTCTTTCCTTTTTCCTGTATTAGCAAAATTAAAAAAGAACCGGGTTCAGCAATGTGTTTAATTTGCTTTCCAATTACGGCGGAATCTTCTAGCAATACAAATTCTAATATTTCCAATTCACCTTCTGATACTGTGTGAATTCCAGTTACACTTTTTCCTCGAAGATGACTTAATATACTGTCGACTATAACATCTTTTATTGGAACTGCAACATCAATTCCAATGTTTCGTGCAATTAACCCGTAACTACCACTTAAAACCAAACAAATAGTTTTACTTACTCCTAATGATTTCATATAAGCAGAAGTTACCATGTTCAATTCATGATTATGTGTTGCAGTAATAACTAAATCAAAAGAACTTAAATCTTCTTCTTCAATAAATCCTTCATCAGTTATATCTGCCCGATAGACAATTGCACTAGGAAATCTTTCAGAAGCTTCTTTTGCCCGGCTTCTGTCTGAATCAATAATAACAAATTCTTCATTTATTTTTTTTCTCATACCAAAAAAATGAAAGAGTTTTGAAGTTTTATTGGTGGATAAAAACTCATCAGCAATTTTTGTACCTATTCGCCCAGCCCCTACAAGAGCAATTTTTTTAATAGCAATAACTTCTGAGCCACATAATTCCAAAAAGTGGGGAATATCTTCTTTTCGGGAAATAATACCTAACCGATTATCAGATTTAAGAACAGTTGAGCCAGACGGTAAGGTGGTTTGATTTCCTTGTTCTATAAATGCTAATAGAAAATCAGTAGAAATATATTTTCGCATATCCTGAACAGCAATACCGTCCAGTTTACTCCCTTTTTGAATTGCAATTCTGGTTAATTCAAAAGCTGAGTTTTCAAAATCAATGACATCAGTAACAGCACCATTTTTTACTGCCGATACAATAGCCTCTGCAGCTTCAATATCTGGGTGAATCATATGATCGATTCCGTATACAGGCCTATCCTGACCTTTTTTTTCGGAATTGATATAGTAATCGTAATTTCGAACTCGAGCAATTTTGGTAACCTTTGGATATACAGAATCTACTAAAGAACAGGTTATCATATTTAATTCATCTGATTCTGTTAATGCAACCAAAGCATCAGCCTTAGCGATACCGGCTTCTTCAAGAGTAGCTAAACTATTTCCACTTGCTTGAATTACCATACAATCCAAACGATTAGAAACATGTCGAACCGTTTCTTCATCACTATCAATTAGAACCACATCATTTCTTTCTGATATAAGGCGTTTTGCTAACTGAGTGCCTGTAAAACCTGCACCGATAATTATAATTTTCATTATTGTTCTTTGTTACTCTTTATCTGAATTTAACTTCGATTTTTTATTTTCTCGGGATCGGGCAATATTCATAACATTTATTACAGTTAAACTGATAACAACAGCGGCGACAGCTTCCATAAGACTGTTCCCTGCAAGAACCCCTACCATAACAGTCCAATCAATTGCTTTTTGAAGAACTAACATACCCAAGACAAAAAATGAATGAGCCATTGTTCCAACAAAAGCCGCAATAGCATAAGAAGTAACAACCCAAACATTTTTTTTGTTTTTACTTAGTTTTAATAAAGCTTTTAATAAAAAATAAGTTACCACAGCGAACAACATACGTGGTACTACAGAAACCAATGGATTAATAAAAAAAACATCCAAAGGACTTGTTGGTGATACACTTGCCATAACCAAAGAAGAAAGACCAAAGATAGCTCCAACCCCAACTCCAGAGCAAAGCCCTTCCAAAAAGACCGCAATGATTACTGGAATATGAAGAACAGTAATTGATACAGAGAACCAAGGAATAAACCCGATTCTAGCTACAGTCATAACAACAGTTAAAGCCCCAAGTGCACCAACAACTGCAATTTTTCGATTAATATCTTTCTTTTTATTCTGTATTTGTTCCATAAAACCGAGTGTAACATAACAAATAAAAAAAAGAAAGAATACAAACTTGAAACATTGTTTCAAAAATAAGTCATAAAAAAGATTTGTTAATAATAATTTGTAATTGATTCTGATTATAATTCTTTCGAGTTTATATATAATTCCTCAGGATCAGTATCCTCACTCTTTTACGTATCAACCACTTTAGCAAAGTTTATACCACCAGTCATTTTTCTTAAAATTTGTATATATTCTTCTTTTTCTATTTCGTCTCCATAAATTAGTACTTCAAATACTT
>CALNCH010000075.1 GCA_937875245.1 uncultured Spirochaetaceae bacterium | reverse complement strand
AAAGTTGAAATAATATGTATCCATGGGAGGAAACTAAATCGGGAAAGCCTTTTTGAGTTAATTGGTTTTTTAAGTAATTTGCAGTTTTAGTATGTATTTGAGAAATAAGTGCGGTGATGCCAGTAATAGGTTGCTCCATGAGGCTAGTATGTAATGGCAAAAGTTTTCTGTCAATAATAAGCCTTGACTGAATAGCCATTGTTTTATTAGATTATACAATATGATTTTGTTTTACTTAAAGAAAAACTTTTGTGACGGTTGGGATAATTTATTATGGATAGCCTTGTGTAACTTGGTTATATTAGCAGTAGGTGTGGCTTTTTATTTTGGGATGGGAGCTGCCCTTGAATTGGGGCCTCTTTCTCTCTTGTTTTTAGTTATTGCACTACCAATATTAATGATTCCTAGCTTTGCAGCAAGTAATTGTTGTGCACGTTTAGCAGCCTATAAATCCGTTACGATTAAAGATTTTTTTTTAGAATTCCGTAATGTATGGAAAATTTCTATTTTATTTGGACTTTTTGTTACTGGAGTTATTTTTCTAGGGGTTGTGGCCTTACCTTTTTACTTAAAACTAAATAATTTGATAGGTATCTTTTTAGCAGCCCTTATTTTTTGGACATTACTTGTAACATCTCTTTCCATGCAATGGTTTATGCCCGTTTATTCACAGTTGGGTGGAAATTTTGGAAAAATACTAAAAAAATGTTTTATCTTATTTTTTGACAATTCAGGTTTTAGTTTATTTATGGGAATCTATAGTATTCTATTAGTTCCTCTTTCCTTTTTACTAGCTTTTTTAGCTCCAGGAGCAACTGGTATTATACTTGCTCATAACAATGCATTACGACTTCGTTTGTATAAGTATGATTGGCTAGAAACTCAGTCAGATGTAGATACTAAAGTTGCTCGAAAACAGATTCCTTGGGATGAACTTCTTGCAGAAGATAAAGAGACGGTAGGGCCTCGTTCATTTAAAAGTTTTATTTTTCCTTGGAAATAAATTGTAGTCTAACATTTCTGTAGTATATGCAGTTATAAAAAATGCACCGCCTAAAATTGAACTTTCTTTGTCCTATTGTATTAAATGTTTCGCCCGCTATATTTGCTTAGGATTTTAAGCCATGCAGCTTTTTCCATATCAAAATGTTCTTCCTTCATCCGCCATTGCCAGTTAATACCCCCTGTAGTAGAAGGAGTATTCATACGACCTTCTTTTCCAATAGAAAAAAGATCTTGGAAAGGAAATACTGCCATATTAGCAGAACTGAACATTGCCGCACGAATTAACCCGGGAACTAACATATCATCAGTAATTGTTAAACCAGGAATAAAACCACAAATGTATTCTCTAACCATTTCTCGTTCGGAAGGACTAGCGTCATCTAACCAACCCTGCATAGTTTCGTTATCATGAGTCCCTGTATATACCACGCAATTCTGGTTATACATATGGGGTAAAAATGGATTCACAAAGCCTGCTTTTCCTGCTTCATTAATATCAAAAGCGAATTGTAATACTTTCATACCAGGAAGTTGGAAATCATCACGAAGAGCTTTTACTCCATCAGTAATAAGTCCTAAATCTTCAGCAATAATAGGTATATCCCCTAATTTTTCTTTGATTACATTAAATAAGTCATGATCTGGTCCTGGAGTCCATTTACCATTTACTGCAGTATCTTCACCGGCTGGTATAGCCCAATAAGCTTCAAAACCTCGGAAGTGATCAATTCGAACAAAATCAACAATTTCAAGCATTGATTTGATTCTCTTAATCCACCAATCGTAGCCTTCTTTTTTCATCTCATCCCAGTCGTATAAAGGATTTCCCCATAGCTGACCCGTTGCACTAAAATAATCGGGTGGAACTCCTGCAACAAACTTTGCTCTACCATTTGCATCTAATTGAAATAAGTGTTGATTAGCCCATACGTCCGCAGAATCGGATGCTACGAAAATAGGAATATCACCTACAATAGAAATACCACACTTATTTGCATAATTTTTTAAGTTTTTCCATTGAGTGAAGAAAAAGTACTGAATAACTTTTTGGACTTCAGCCTCTTGAACATGGGTTTCATGCCATTTTGAAACAGCCTTTGGATTTTTTGTAGCTAAATCTTGAGGCCAATAATTACTCCACATTGCACCAAATTTGTCTTCTTTTTGTGCTTTCTCATCATAGTATTCTTTAATACTCATAAAAATGGCATAGTTATCCAGCCACACTGCTTGATCATTTTTGAATGCTTCATAAGCAACCCGTTGAGGATTGTTATTTTTTCCTAAAAACTGTTTTGCAGCAAGTTTTAAAAGAGGAATCTTCCACCATACAACAGAACCAAAATCAACGTATCCACTGTTTTTAATATACTCAGGGGGGTTTGCTTGTTCTTTTGTTAAATAACCATCTTGCACTAGTAAATCAATATCAATTAGTAAAGGATTTCCAGCAAAAGTGGAAAAAGAGGCATAAGGTGAATCACCATAACCTGTGGGTCCCAATGGCAGAATTTGCCATATATGTTGATTTGCTGCTACTAGCCAATCTACAAATCGGTAACCTTGTTTTCCGATAGTTCCTATTCCTGGTGTCCCAGGGAGTGAAGTGGGATGTAGTAATATACCACTTGTCCTTTTTGTGTCCATAAAAAAACCTCATTATTGCCTAAGAAGTAAACCGTTTTACCAATGATATCATAATACAAATATATCTGCAAGAAAAAAAAACAGCTACTTAGAAAAAGTAGCTGTTTTTGAATATAATTACTTACAAATAACAAATTAGAAATTTATTTTTCAGCAATAAGTAAGGTTTTAGAATCAAGTTTTAAATTGGTTCCTTCAACTGGTACTCCAGCTTTCAAAATTTTCATTTCAATTGCATCTGGTTTTTGTTCTAAATAAACTACTGCATCTACTTTATCAGAAATACAGTTATTTACTAATGAAATATCACTTGTATCAGCATTGCAACTAAACCAAATAACAGCCTGAGCATCATTTGCGTAAGCTTTTAGAACGTTCATGTCATCTTCTGTTACCTTACTGAAGTCTAAACCATCAATAATTAAACATGCAGTATTAATTCCACCTTCAGCTAAGGCTTTAAGTGTTCTTACAATCTGGGGTGCTACAACAGTATCCTGATTGAAGTTTAATATAACACGTTTTCGTAAAAAATCAGCTTTTACTTCAGCAACGTTATTAATATGCTTCTTTTTTGCAATTTCTGCAAAAATATCTTCGTACCAAGTCATTACATAGTCAGACTGCTGGTCAAAAGAAACGTGTACAATCTGTTTGTCTTGTAAAAGTGTATCAAGACCAATTTGGACAAGAACAGATGTTTTTCCTAACCCCTTTTTAGAAGTTAGAACACCAATTTCTCCAGCTTTAAGTCCACCCTTTGTTGCTTTTTCAAAATAGCGTACAGGACTTCGATCGATAAGATCTTGTTTAACCATAAATTCTCCTCAATACAGTACCTAGCAGTTAGGTATATAACTGCTAGTATCAGCTTTGGTTACCAACAGAAAAGGCAAAAACGAAGTTTCCTTCGTTCTTGCACTATTTCAAAAATTATTTCTGTTGTTCTTTTCTCCGTTTCTCTGCGTATTCTTTTACGAGTTCCTCAGAGATACTGTTAGGCACTTTTCCGTATTTTTCGAATTCCATAGAGAATTCTGCTTTTCCCTGTGTAAGTGATCGGAGAATTGTTGAGAATCCGAACATTTCACTCAGTGGAACTTCTGCATCAACACGGGCAAATGCATCATCTTCTGTTGATGCAACAATTATACCACGTCTTTGGTTAATTACAGCAAAAATATTTCCCTGGAATTCAGAGGGTCCTTCTACAGAAACCTTCATAATTGGTTCAAGGATAACTGGTTTTGCTTTCATGTAAGCTTCTCGGAAAGCACCAAGAGCAGCAACTTGGAAAGCCATATCAGAAGAGTCAACAGGGTGATACTGACCATCATTGATTGTCATTTTTACACCAACAATAGGTGCACCAATAAGAGAACCCTTGCCCATAGCTGATTTGAATCCTTTGTCACAAGAAGGAATGTATTCGTTAGGAATAGAACCACCCTTAATTGCGTCAACAAATTCGTAATCTTTGCCTTCTAATGGTTCCATGAAACCTGCTACACGACCGTACTGACCAGAACCACCAGTTTGTTTCTTATGAGTATAGTTAAAGTCTGCTTGTGTTGTAATAGATTCTCGGTATGCTACCTGTGGTGCACCTGTTTCTACTTCACACTTGTATTCTCGTTTCATACGTTCAACATAAACTTCAAGGTGCAATTCACCCATTCCCTTAATAATTGTCTGGTTTGATTCAGGATCAACATAGGTTTGGAATGTAGGATCTTCCTTAGTGAAACGATTAAGAGCTTTTGCCATTTGATCAGCAGCTTTCTTGTCTTTTGGTGTAATAGCAAGAGAGATAACTGGTTCAGGAACGAACATAGAAGCCATAGAATAATTAAGTTTTCCGCCACAGAATGTATCACCAGAAGCACATTCGATACCGAACAATGCAACGATGTCACCTGGACAACCTTCGTTAATATCTTCCATGGTAGCAGAGTTCATTCGAACTAAACGTCCAATCTTAAACTTCTTGCGTGAACGTGTATTGTATAATTCATCGCCTTTTTTCAAGGTTCCCTGATATACACGAACATAGGTTAACTGACCATACTGTCCATCTTCCAATTTGAATCCCAGTGCAACACAAGGATCGTTATCGTTACAAGTAAGTACAATAGGTGTTTCATTATTATCAAGATCAAGAGCTGTGTTTGTAACATCTGTTGGATCAGGAAGATATTTAACAACAGCATCAAGTAATGGTTGAATACCCTTGTTTTTATGAGCAGAACCTAAGAAAACACCTACAAATTGTTCAGCCAATGTACCCTTTCGGATAGCACGGTTGATCATTTCTTCAGTTTCAGCTCCTTCCATTACTGCTTCCATTAATTCGTCATCGAACATAGAAGCTGCATCAAGGAGTTCTTCACGATATTTGTGTGCGTCCTCTACCAAGTGTGCTGGAATTTCAGCATATCGAAGTTCTGTTCCGCTCTCACCTTCAAAGTAAATAGCTTTCATTGTTACAAGGTCAACAACACCTTCTAATTTATCTTCCAAACCAATTGGAATTTCCATCATGTATGCGTTCAATCCCAACTTTTCTCGGAGTTGCATACGTACTTTGAATGGGTTAGCGCCAGTTCTATCACATTTGTTTACAAATGCAATACGTGGAACGTGGTATCGTTTTAACTGTCGGTCAACAGTAATTGATTGTGACTGAACACCACCAACTGAACAAAGAACAAGAATAGCTCCGTCAAGAACTCGTAATGATCGTTCTACTTCTACTGTAAAGTCAACGTGACCGGGAGTATCGATAACGTTAATTGTAGTGTCTTTCCACTGTACCTGTGTTGATGCTGAAGCGATAGTGATTCCTCGTTCTCGTTCCAGTTCCATATTATCCATAACAGCACCAACGCCGTCTTTGCCACGAACTTCATGGATCTGGTGGATCTTGTCGCAGTAAAACAGAATACGTTCTGACAGGGTTGTTTTACCCGAGTCAATGTGGGCACTAATACCGATATTCCTCATTTTGTGAATATCAATGCTCATATATGTGTACCTCTCAACTATGATTTTGCATATTTTGCAATAAATGCAGAATATGCAATGATTTTCAGAGTAAACTCAATCATCGCATTTTACAGAAAAGAACTAATAATTTCAAGCCCTTTCAAATAAGACTTTAGAGAGTAAGCAGATAGGAAATCTCTATCTTTGATTTGTTAAAGGAGCAAGTTATTTGTTGTGTTTGTAAGGGGAATAAGCCTTGGTAGCGAATACAGATAGTTTCTTGGTGACTGAAATCAAATTCTGAGTTTTTATTATGTATGGTTACACCTGAAGAAAATTTAATAAAAAAATTATTTTTTTCATAATCAAAAACATACATTATTTTTCCAACTTTTTTTATAGGAGATATGTATTCTGTAT
>CALNCH010000074.1 GCA_937875245.1 uncultured Spirochaetaceae bacterium | reverse complement strand
TGCACAGTGGTTAGCAGAAAATGCCGGTGGAAAAGCTGGCGCTTCTGGTGCTGAAATCTTTGAAATTAACGGTCTCTTCTTAGACGAATAAGGGGTATATATATGAATAAGTATTGGAAAATTTTTACCAATGGTTTGATGAAGGAAAACCCCCTGCTGGTTATTATGATCGGCTTGTGTTCTTCTCTTGCCGTTACAACCAGCGTTTTTAATGGATTAGGAATGGGAGCAGCTATGACCTTCGTATTGGTAATGAGTGAAATCATTATCAGTTTGTTTAGAAAGCTTATACCCGATTCAATTCGTATTCCTGTTTTTATTATTGTAATTGCTACTTTCGTAACAATTGTAGACTTATTAATGCAGGCTTTTCTACCCTCTTTATCAGAATCAATGGGCGTTTTTATTCCGCTTATTGTTGTTAACTGTATCATTATGGGTCGTGTTGAATCATTTGCTTTTAAAAGATCAGTTGGTGAATCAGCATTAGATGCATTAGGTATGGGATTAGGTTATTTGTGGGTTTTAACTGTCATTTCTATTATACGTGAACTGTTTGGTTCAGGTACTTTCTTTGGAATTGAAGTAATTCCAGAAGCATATACCATCGGGTTTTTCAAAGCAGCTCCTGGTGGATTCTTTGTATTTGGTTTACTAATTGCAGTAACAGCTGCAATTAGAACAGTAACTGCAAAGAAAGCTTCCTCTAAAACAATAACAGAAGGAGCTAACTAATGAATGACTTATTAAGTATTTTTATAAAATCAATGTTAGTTGACAATGTTGTATTAATTCAATTCCTTGCACTTTGTCCATTTATCGGAATGACTTCTGATACAGGAAAAGCAACTGGAATGGGAATTGCTACATCCTTTGTTATGATTTTAGCAACTGCTGTAACCTATCCGCTGTATCACTTTGTACTAGCTCCATTAGGATTAGAGTTTTTGGAAACATTAATTTTTATCTTAGTTATTGCAGCTTTAGTTCAGTTAGTTGAGTTTTATCTTAAAAAATCAGCTCCCGCTTTGTATAGTTCAATGGGTGTTTATTTAGCACTTATTACTACAAACTGTGCTATTTTAGCAGTTACTTTAAATTGTATTTCAAAAAACTACAATTTTGTTGAATCAATTGTCTATGCATTAGGTACTGCTGGTGGATTTCTTCTTGCTTTGATTTTAATGTCTGGTATCCGAGAAAAAATTAAGATAACCCCTGTTCCTAACTTTGTTAAAGGAACTCCTGTTCTCTTTTTTGCAGCAGGATTACTTTCAATGGCATTCAGTGGTTTTGCCGGATTAATTAAATAAGGACGGAAAAAGAATATGACTACTATTATATACACTTTGGCCGTTTCTTTCGGTCTAGCCCTTTTTTTGGGCTTTTTATTAGGTTTCTTTAAGGAAGTATTTTATGTGCCAGTTGATGAAACCGTAGGAAAAGTAAGAGATGTTCTTCCAGGTGCAAACTGTGGTGGATGTGGGTATCCAGGATGTGATGGATTTGCAGCAGCGGTAGCAGTAGGAGACGCTCCTGTTTCCGGTTGTACTGCCGGTGGAGTACCTACAGCACAAGCAGTTGGACGAGTAATGGGTGTAACTGCAAATGCAGAACAATACGTTGCTGTCCGAGCTTGCCAAGGATCCAAAGAATGTGCGGTACCAAAAGGTACATACATTGGTGTAAAAACCTGTAAAGCAACAAAAACGTTAGGAATTAACGGGACAAAAATGTGCTCTTATGGTTGTGTTGGATTCGGAGACTGTGTAACCGTTTGTAAATTTGATGCAATTGAAATTGAAGAAGATGGATTACCTCACATCGACTACGCAAAATGTACTGGATGTGGTATGTGTGTTAAAGCCTGTCCTCAATTTATTTTGTCTACAGTTCCATCAAATAGAAAAGGAGCTATTGCTCTTTGTACTAACAGAAATCCAAATAAGACCGTTATCTTAAAACAGTGTAAAACAGGCTGTATTAAGTGCGGTAAGTGTGAAAAAAACTGTCCTGAAAAGGCAATTGTAGTAACTAATGGTATTCCAGTAGTTGATTACACAAAATGTACTTCTTGCGGTGAATGTATAAAGGGTTGTCCAACCCACGTTCTCGCCCTTGTTGAAGACATTGTAAAATAATTATATCTTTGCTTGCGTCCCTTGCCGGCTCTATCTTGGAGCCGGTTTTTTTTACCTTGACATAAAGTCCATTTTCTCGCATAGTTATTGCTATGGCAGATGAATCAAAAAATACAGACACAAGTTTTTTAGCAAGAATATTAAATCTTTTTACTCCAAATGATCCTGAAATAGAAAAAAAGCGAATGTTAAAAGCCATTGCAAAAGAACTGAGTAAAAGTAAGTTTAAATTTTATAAATATTCTGGAGACGAAGCGTTACCTACTATGGGTAAATTCTTTTTCGAATTATACAAAATTGTGGGACCTGCCCAAGCAATGTTTCAAAGTATACAAAATCCTTCATTTTTCAAAAATATGGTAATTGATTATTCTTTAACCGAAAATCAAAAAAATTTAGCAGAAAAACTCATGGAAGAATCCATTCTTGAAAAAGCCAAGAAAGTTCCTATTCAAAAATTATCTGAAGAAATAAAAAACAATTTAGCAAATTATATGGCAGAATTCGATTCAGAGAAAATTGCCCAAATTGACAATCTGTATAATAAACTCAATACCTTTATACATTTTTGCAATTTTGACTTTTACTTTTTATTAAAAAAATTTGATTCAAATATTAGGGAAAAAGATTTTTCATATGTCCCCAGATTTGAAACTATCAGGGCAGAATATGTATTAGATGATTTAAAAGATTTTTCAATTGTTGCCTGGTCTTTACCTCTTGAAGAAGACTGGTCTGACATTCATAAAATGCTTAAAACATATAAGGGTGTGGATCCAATTGCCGCTAACGTTTGGTCAAAAGTACTACAAAGACTTAAAGTATTACGAAATCAAAATATTTTTGAAATGATGATTCAACTTATCAGTAAAGATCCAATGTATAAAACAAAGACAGACACAAATAAAGAACGCATAATTGAACCACAACTGGAAAAAATTAAAAGTAAAAAAACTTTTAATTAAAAGTACTATAGAGATGACTCTAAAAAAAATAGAATTAGAGCGAAAGAATAACAAGGTTGATGAACTATTAAATCAAATATTCGGTACCACCGTAATTATTCGACTAAAAAACTATACCGAAAGCACTAACCAATCTTTTGAACGATACAATGTTGCAGGGTATCAATTTTACCAACCCCTTAATTACTTAAAAGCATTTTTATTAGATTATTTTAAGAAATATGTACGAGAATTTAGTGATTTAGTATTAATTCGTGGAAAATGGGTTTCTGCGAATTTAGCTTCCCCAATGTCTGAGTCCTATCATCAATTATTAGAAATATCAGATCATATAACAGAATTTGATGATACCTTAGGAGAAGACGGAGACATCGGGCAAAAACTTAAAATGTATATTGCTCGCTCTTCCCGTGACTTAGAAGCTCAAAAAATCA
>CALNCH010000073.1 GCA_937875245.1 uncultured Spirochaetaceae bacterium | reverse complement strand
AAGGAAGGTTGTATCTGAACGGCTGAGTATACGAATTGCAAAAGCTGGAAAATCGTTTAAGCTAATACTGCGAATACGATTTGAGGAAATGTCTTTTAAAACTTCACAATCGGTCCAACAAATAGTTATTACCATGTTAGGATACATAATAATTCCTAAAGGAATGGTAAAATAACTGACTTCATTTGCTGGTGCAAAAACCGGTAATCGTAGAATTATCAAGGTATAGTCATCATCTTTTTCGATACGGGACAACTCATCTTGATCCAATATATCCAAAATATGTTCTTGTTGAACATTATATTCTTCTTCTAATATGCGTATATCCTCTCTAGTAACAGAGCGAGCATCGATCCATGTGTTGAGTTTTTTGTACTGTGGAGAATTTAATTCTTCGCTTTCACGTCGTACTAATTTTCCATTTTCTTGTTGCCAAAATGTTATCATTGGAATGTCCTTATGATAGGTATGATAGGGTGCAGCAAGAAGCAACGTGAAGAAAAGGAGCCTTAGAGGCTAGATTGTTCCTTAAACTTTGTTTCCTGCGGCAAAAAAATACATATGTAACTATGACTTCCGGGGTCTGTATCCACTTTTTGCCTCCATAATCAGGATAAATAAGTTCACTAACTTCTACATCATTCTACTCTTTGAATAAAAAAAAATCAATAATTCTTAAAAAAGACAGATAAAATACTTTTATTTATTAGAGATAGTAAGAGGAAATAGTGTGTAAAAACAAAATATAAAGAAGGTACAGATGAAAAATGGAATAGATATCGTTGATAATAAAAAATCTGGGAAAATAATAGCTTTTTTACTTGTTTTATTGATAGGTATTTTGATCCTAACTTTAGGGACTTTTTCTCAAACTCAACAGAAATGGGAGAGAATATAATTCATTAACAAAAAACCAAGAAGTCATCAATGAAAGTAATTGAAATCCTATTATGTACTATAATTATTCTAGTAAGCAGCTTTATCTTGGTTCAATCTTGGAATCAAATAGAATTGATGAAAAACAATATACAACGTTTAGAAAATCAAATAACTGAAGTATATGCATGTAATGGACACAATCAAAGCACTACAAAAAGTAATGATATATCTGTACAACGATGATAAATACAAAGGTAGTTGAGCTACTTGCAAAAGTTTCCCTTGGGTTTCTTTAGAACAATATCCCTTTCCTTTGACTTGTCAGTAAAACAAAATGCAATTATAATGAACTAATTTTAGTATTCGTTAAAAAAGGATTTGTTTTTATGTATTATAGCCTTATTTTGTTATTAGTATTTCTTGTGGTAATGATTAGTGTAGGGGTTTGGAGTATGAGAAAAACTACTACACTTAACGACTTCTTTTTGGGAGGACGTTCTAGTGGACCTTGGATGTCTGCTTTTGCCTATGGAACCACTTATTTTTCTGCTGTTGTTTTTATTGGTTTTGCAGGAAAGCAGGGATGGGGTTTCGGATTACAATCCCTTTGGATTGGTGTTGGAAATGCTCTTTTAGGTGCTGGATTAGCATGGCTTTTACTTGCGAAACGTACTCGTCGTATGACTCAAAATCTAGATACCATGACTATGCCGGAGTTTTTGGAAGCTCGTTATGATAGTGCTCATATGAAAATGTTTTCTGCAGTTTTAATCTTTATATTCTTACTTCCCTATTCTGCTTCAGTATTTAAAGGTTTAGGTCACTTATTCGAAACCACTTTTAATATTTCTTTCGATTTTGCTCTTATTATTTTAGTTGCAATTACTGGTATTTATTTAGTATTAGGTGGTTATTTGGCAGTAACTGTGACAGATTTTATTCAAGGCTTTATAATGTTGGCAGGTGCAATTGGTATGACAGTTGTTTTTGTTATGAAAGCAGGTGGCTTACCAGATGCTATTAGAGCTTCTGCAGAAGGCTTTGCCTCACATGTTCCTATCTCAGAGCGTCCCTCACTATTAACGATTGGATCTTTAGTGTTTATGACCAGCTTTGGAACATGGGGACTTCCTCAGATGGTGCAAAAGTTTTATGCAGTAAAAGATGAATCTGTTATCTGTAAAGCAACCATAATTACTACTATTTTTGCTTTAATTATTGGTGTGTCAGCCTATCTTACCGGTAGTTTAAGCCATGTATTTTTTGATGTTAATACAGTTCCTCGCTTTCCTGGTGTAGAGGGAGCTTTAGGGGCTATTAATTACGATATGATTAT
>CALNCH010000072.1 GCA_937875245.1 uncultured Spirochaetaceae bacterium | reverse complement strand
CGGACATTTACCTGTAAAAGCCGCATATACATAACTTGAAAGAGTAAAACGCCAACTATCTTCAACTAAAAGGGAGTCATTTTTCCAACAACCCCATAACTGAGAATACAGATTGTCAGGACGTGAGTTTACACTACGAGACATTAGTTGCATTGGTAAAAACAACACAGAACCATTGTCACCTATTAGGGTACCTACTGGACCACAATTGGGTAATTGCTCAGGTAGTTTTTCTTTTGTTGTCTTGTTTTTGTGAGATAAATAATATTCAACTGCATCAATTACAGCATTTACCGCTGTAAAAGATACAGTTTTATTATTCTCTTTAAGATAATCATATAAAGGTTTACCGGCAAAAGGAGGAGCTGAAACAACTACTAAATCTTGTTTACCGTTTTCTTTCATAGCCGTCTGGGTTCCTGTAAAACGGAATTCAACAAAATGAAAAGAATTATCTTCTTTATTTGGAATAGCTAAATAGCCAGGTTCCGATAAAAATTGTCCAAGTTTAGATTGTGTAAACTCCCGAGAAGATAAACCGGAATCTATAATCATCCCCGTTTCTTCAAATGTTATTATCCCTTCGCCGTAAATCATCATATTTTATTACCTAGTTTCCTTTAGAAGAATACAGATATTTGAAATAATCCATATCTGTACTGTATGTAGTATCGAATTTTGGTATGGTTTCTTTATATGATTCCATACTCTTCCAAAAAGCATAAAATTCAGGATCTTTTGTGTATGCATCTGCGTAAATTCGTGAAGCCTCCGCATCTGCTTTACCCTTTATTTCTTCTGCTTTTCTATATGCTGCTGATTCAATACTTCTTAAATCTCTGTCAAGCTTTCCTAACCAATCTTGTTTTTTACCTTGTCCATCAGAACGGTAAGCTTGAGCAACCTGATTTCGTTCCTTTATCATTCGACTGTAGACAGAATCTGTCATCTCATCTGAATACTTAATTTGTCTAGGTACAATATCAATTAAATCAATACCATATTCATGAACCATTTTTCTTGCTTCTTCAGCCATATCGAGACTTAACTGTCTGCGACCTTTTATTACTGTTTCAGAAGTAGTGGAAGCATTTATCAATGAACTGATAGAAGTATTTACCTCTTCTTGTAAATTAGAATCAATAATGGGTGCATCATTAGCCAATCGTTCATTAATAATGTTGGAAGAACGAACAACTTCACTTAATCTATTTTGAGTAATAATTGTTCTCGTTGCAGAATCTATAATATCACTTAAACGATTGTAAGCGGAATCAAGGGTTTTGAAGGACTGATAAAATAATTTTGGATCACTTATTTTCCAACGACTGGTTGTGTCTACAATGATAAACTGATTTTCCACTGTTGGAATACGTTGAGCATCACCATCTAGGGACAAAATGAGTTTTGGATGCCAAAAGCAATCTATTAATTTTGCTCCATTTTTAATATACAATCCAGCTTGTGTTCTTGTATTTACAATTTCGCCAAAACGAGTGACAACGCATTGCGTTCCTTCATCAACAACGTACAAAGGCCCCATCATTAAAAATAAAACAAAAAGAACAGCTATAATACCTAAAGTAATATATAATTTTTTTATTTTCATTAGTTTGTTCCTCCCTGAAGTGTTTTGATTGGAAGTACATTTTCTAGGTTTTTATCAATAAGAGTACTATTGTCTTTTGTTTTGAAAATGGATTCCATAGCTTCTAAATACAAACGTTCACGGGTAATCTGGGGTGCTCTTAAGTATTCTTGATACACCGCATTAAAACGAGCTACATCACCTTTGGCTTTATTAACACGTTCAATTGCATAACCTTCAGCAATTTGAATCTGCTGATCTGCCTTACCTTGTGCAAGTGGAATCTCTGAGTTATATGCTTCTTTACCTTCGTTAATAAAACGTTCCATATCTTGGCTGGCTTTATTTACATCTTCGAAAGCATCTTGAACTCCAGCAGGAGGAACAATATTTTGCAATCTCACTGTAATTACG
>CALNCH010000071.1 GCA_937875245.1 uncultured Spirochaetaceae bacterium | reverse complement strand
GGTCTTTTTTAATCCGTGCAGAAAAAGCGGCCCTTGATAAAGGTGTCAGAATCGAAATCGGTTCAGAAGTAGAATTCTATCTTTTTAAAACTGATGAAAAAGGCCTTCCTACAAAAATACCTTTTGATCAGGCAGGTTACATGGATGTTGCCCCCGCAGACAAAGGTGAAAATATTCGTCGAGAAATGTGTCAGACTTTGGCAATGATGGATATTCTTCCTGAAGCAAGCCATCACGAAGAAGGTCCGGGTCAAAATGAAATCGATTTCCATTATTCTCTTCCTGTAAAAGCTGCCGACAACGTTATGAATTTTATTACCGTTGTAAAAGCTATTTCCGAAAAATCAGGCTTATATGCAGACTTTTCCCCAAAACCCCTTCTAGCAGAGTCCGGAAATGGATTTCATATCAATCTTTCAGTCCGTTCTATAGATTCACTAAAAAAAGGGGACAATCCAAAGGACGAGGAACTTGCTGAATCTTTTATGGCAGGCCTTTTAGCTCACATCACTGAAATTACCGCTTACCTGAATCCTACAAAAGAATCTTACCAGAGACTTGGAAAATGCAAGGCACCAAAATATATAACTTGGTCACCAGAAAACCGTAGTCATTTAATCCGTGTTCCAGCAGTAAATAATGCGGAACGTAAAAGAATGGAACTTCGTTCCCCTGATCCAGAAGCAAATCCATATCTTGCTTTTGCACTGGTAATTTATGCCGGCCTTGATGGAATTGAAAAGAAAATAAAACTTCCCAAACCTATCAATGTAAATCTTTTCAAAGCCCATCGCAATGTAACAAAAAATCTGGAAAAACTTCCACAAACATTACAAAAAGCTCAGGATCTCGCAGCAAAAAGTGCTTTTGTAAAAGAAGTTTTGAAAAAGTGATAAGAATAAAAAACCTTCGAAGCGTCTTAATCGTTTCGGAAAACAAGGCCTTTTATGAGAATATCCTCACCGTTTTGCCACCAGACGAGTTTGAAATAAAGCACGTTTTGTCCTGTGGGGAAGCTCGTCGCTGTATCCAGAACCGGGGAGTTGACATTGTAATCCTCAAAATGCCTCTTCCCGATGAACACGGTCTATTGTTTGCTCGAGATTTTATTGATTCTCCTATTGGCATAATGCTCATCTGCTCTCCAGAAGTGTACCACTTAATTTCTGCGGAAGGAGAGCAGGACGGAATCGTTGTACTAACGGATCCTTGCCCCCCTGCGTTTATATACGTTGCCGCAAAAATGCTCCTCTGTATGATTTCCCGGCTTGAAAAACTACATGCAAAAAACAGAACCTTAGAAGAAAAAATGCAGGACATAAGGATTGTGAACAAAGCCAAGTGGGCTTTAATTGATAAAAAAGGCATGAGCGAAGCCGAAGCCCACCGCTACATAGAAAAACTGGCCATGGACAAAAGAATGACCAACGGTGAAGTTGCAGATACAATAAGTGTTTGATTCTTGACAGACAACCGCCAATTCATTACATTATGTAGCGTATGCAAAGACGCCTACGACAACGAGATATGCCTCCAACAGCATTATTGTCTCCTTATCGTAGACGTCTTTTTTTGTGCCCAGCAAAGTGCCCGGTCAATAGGGAGCAAAGAGTCCGGGGAGGCTGAGAGGTAGAGAACTTCCCCACAGCTAATCCCCCACAAAATGACAGGGGTTCGAATTATTACATTTTTTAGAGGTTTTTATGAAATATATTTTTGTAACAGGTGGAGTTGTATCAGGGCTTGGTAAAGGAATTACAGCCGCTTCTATTGGACGCCTTCTCAAGTCCCGGGGGCTCAAGGTGGCTTCCCAAAAACTAGATCCCTACATCAACATTGATCCAGGTACTATGAGCCCTTATCAACATGGAGAAGTCTATGTTACTGAAGACGGGGCCGAAACGGATTTGGATCTTGGTCACTATGAACGTTTTATCGATGAAGATTTGAACAAATTCTCCAACCTCACTTCCGGAAAATGTTACTGGAATGTTTTGAACAAGGAACGCCGTGGCGAATATCTTGGCGAAACTATCCAAGTTATTCCTCACATTACAAACGAAATAAAAGAATACATTTACAACGTAGGAAAAGAAGCCGCCGCTGATGTAGTTATCACTGAAGTAGGTGGAACTATTGGTGACATTGAAAGCCAGCCTTTTATTGAAGCAATTCGCCAAGTTGGACTTGAAATGGGAAATGAAAATTCTTTATACGTACATGTAACCCTCCTTCCCTTTATTTCTGGCTCAGACGAACACAAAACAAAACCAACCCAACATTCTGTAAAGGAACTACAGGGAATGGGTATTAAACCTGACCTTATTGTATTGCGATGCGATGAAAAAATCGAAGATAACATATTTAAGAAAGTCGCCATGTTTTGTAACGTTAGTGAAGAATGTGTTATCGAAAATAGGACCTTACCTGTTTTATACCAAGCTCCCATTATGCTGGAAAATCAGCACTTGTCTGATATTGTCTGTAAAAAATTGAATCTAAACGTACCACCCTGCGATTTGTCTGACTGGAACAAAATGCTTGAAAATGTACAGGGTCGAAATAAAAAAGTTACCATCGGTCTTGTTGGAAAATATACACAACTTCACGATGCCTATCTTTCGGTAACAGAAGCCCTTTACCATGCCGGATACGAAACAGGTAGCTTTGTAGAAATTAAATGGATCGATTCCGAAACAATTTCAGACTCAACTATTATTGACACACTCGCAGATGTGGACGGGGTAATTATTCCGGGAGGATTCGGACAGCGGGGAATCGAAGGAATGATTTTGACAGCCAATTATTGTCGTAAGAAAAATATTCCCTTTCTTGGAATCTGCCTTGGTATGCAGATTGCAGTTATCGCCTTTGCACGGTATGTCGCTGGAATGAAAAAAG
>CALNCH010000070.1 GCA_937875245.1 uncultured Spirochaetaceae bacterium | reverse complement strand
ATCAATTACAACAATAACAACCTTAATAAAAATGATCAATATAGTACTGTTTGGAAAGCCGGGTGCTGGAAAAGGAACACAAGCTGAATTTTTAAAAACAAAATAAGAAAAATTATGGTAAAAAAAGCTGGAACAAAAAAAACGATAAACGTGTAAATAATGATAAACGAGAAAAAAAGGTTCCTTTAACCCCAGAAGAAATCGAAAATCAACAGGCAATACGTGCCCACAAATTAAATACACCTGAATGTCCTATGTGTAAAAAACCTGTTACAGAAATATCATCTGCTTTAGCTGATAAGACAACTGGGGAACCTGTTCACTTCGATTGTGTATTAAATGTAATTTCAGAAAGAGAGAATCTACTTCCAAACCAAAAAATTACCTATATTGGTCAAGGTCGTTTTGCTGTTATTACTTCAGATAATCCTCAAGATTTGAAGAACTTCCAAATTGTGAGAATTATTGAATGGGAAGATAGGGAAAAAACATATCAGTGGCGATATGATATAGCAGGATTATACAGTCAGGTGAAATAATTGATTACATTTAAAAAGAAAAGTATTGTAACTTACTTATTCGTCTTGTTTTTTACCCTGTTTAGTGCCTTTTCTCATTCGACAAGGGTAATGCTCATTGAAGGTCTCTGGGACTTTTATTATGGGCAATTGTATGAAAACAGTGAACACTTACCAAGTATTCCAGATGCACAAATGAGTATTCCTGATTATTGGGTAAATGAAATAACAACCATAACAGGAATAAAAACAGCTTATGGATACGGTACTTATCATCATAAAATTACAGATTTAGAACCTAATACCATTTATGCGTTATTAGCTCGAGAAAGTGCTGGCACTGCCACAAATATATTTGCTAACGGAGAAAAAATTGTTTCAATAGGGATTGTAGCTACAACCAAAGAAAATTCTAAAGCCGTAGTTCGGCCCTACTTAGTAGATGTAAAATCAGACAGCAAGGGTTCTATTGATTTGCTTATACAAGTTTCCAACTATGAACATCGAAAAGGGGGCTTATGGAAGCCTATCTATTTTGGTGATAAAGAAAGTACTTATCGTTTGTATGATACCTTGATGGGTAGTAGTTTCTTTATTATTGGTACCTTACTTTTTTTGTTTGTAGTAAATTTTATTATGTTTCTTTTGGATAGAAAGAATAAAAGTGGCTTGTTTTTGTCACTTTTTTTATTAAGCACTATTTTGCGTTTAAGTACTGCAGGTTTTTGTATTTTTTATGCTTTCGTTGATGAAATCCCTTTTGCCATCCAAGCCAAATTAGAATATGTTGCTATGTGGTCAGCCCCTAGTGCCTATTTATTAATGGTATGTGCTCTTTTTTCAAAAATACGAATTAATAAAAAAGTTCGCAATGTCATAATTTTTTCTCAATTATTATTAGGTCTAATAACTTGGATTCTACCAATTTCCTATGGTAATCATTTAGTACCGGTATTACAGGCATTAGATATATTAATGATTCTTTACATAGCTTTTTTATTAATAAGAGCTTTTATCGATAAAGTTGATAGAATTTCCTTTGTAATGATTTCTTTGGGAATTTTGGCATTAGGATTAGTATTAGACATAGTTATTTATGAAAATCCTAATTCCATGACAACTAATCCTTTTTCTATTGCAGTAATTCTCTTTTCTTTCGTACAATTTATTTATCTTTCTTATCAGCAAAAAGATTTATATGATGAAAAGCTGGTATTATCTAAGCAACTACGTAAATTAAATGAAGCTTATTTTAAGTTTGTACCAAAAGAATTTTTAGGGATGCTAAATAAAGAAGAAATGACAGATGTTGTATTAGGGGACTATGTAGAAACAGAAATGACAATTGTATTTTTACAGTTTGATATTTTTAATAACAATGAACATGAAGTGACTCCTAAGGAACAATATGAAGCTTTTTCTGAGTTCTCTTTAGCCATTTCCCCTTTGTTTTCAACTTATAATGGCTTTATAAGTAAATTTATATCCCGAGGCTTTATAGCTCTATTTCCAAAAAGTGTTGATGATGCCATCGAATGTTGTTTTGCTATAAAAAAACGAACAAAAGAACTTATTGAACAACGAATTATTGAGAATAAACCACTGTTTAATATTGGATCAGGAATACATTATGGTAAGATGATTTTAGGGACAATAGGAGAAGATAACCGACTGGATGATACAGTAATTTCTGATACCGTAAACACTGCAGCTCGAATAGAAGCGGCAGCAGAATCCTTACAACGACAAATAATTATTTCAGTAGAAGCCGCAAAAAAATCAAAAATCATTCGAAGTGTTCCCTATGGTTTAATTCCTTTAGGATATATTCATGTAAAGGGAAAAGAAAATCCACTTTCATTGTTTGAATGTATATTGTTAGAAGAGTCTATAAACGCCATGCAATCAACTTTTGAAGAGGGTATAAAAGAAAAAGAAATTACAGATATTAGTACTGGAGACTGGTTATGAAAACAAGATTTATTCAAATATCTAGTATCATTCTCCTGTTATTTTGTACTGCCTTCCCCTTGTCTGCCTCTGAATATATGGAATTAGACGGACCTTGGGATTTTTATTGGAATACTTTTATTTCTCCCCAAGATTTTTTAAATGGTACTGCTCCAGATCCTATAACACAAGTGGTAGTTCCTACTCTTTGGAACGATATGAATATTGATGAAAGGGGAGATAAGGGTAAAGGTTCTGCTACCTATCATTTGAAAGTTACTGACCTTGATCCCAATGAAAGCTATGGAATATTTATGTTCTATAGAGCCGGAACTGCATTAAACCTCTATGCAAATGGAGTTTTAGTATCTACTCAAGGAGTGCCTTCAGAGGACTATAAAGGTACCATAGCTAACCGAGAAATGAATATTGCAGTATTTACACCTGATGAGCAGGGCTCTGTTGATTTTGTAATGCATTGCTCCAATAATCTGTATCGAAAAGGTGGTGTATGGACTGCATTGAAATTGGGGACAGAAAAAGTTGTAAGACAAGAATATGCACAAAGTCTTAATAGATCCTTCTTATTTTCTGGTGCTCTTTTCATTGTTATTTTATATCACTTAAGTCTCTTTTTTTTCAGACGCACAGATAAATATAATTTGTATCTTTCTATTGCAACCTTTTTCTTACTTTTACGAATTTTAACCGTTGGCTTTTCTTTGGTAAGGGTATATATCCCTGAATTTCCTTTTAGTTTAGACCTAAAATTTGAATTTTTATCAATTTGCGCTACTCCGTTATTTTTCGTATTGTATGTTCAAGATTTATTTAAAGAGAAAGCAAAGAATTTATTTTCAAAAATAGTGTTACTTATTGGGCTACTACTTATTATTGCCTTTGTTCTGGTACCCGTAGAAATAAGTAATTATTTAGTACCTATTAGCGAAATATACATGATTATTGCTGGACTGTATGCAGTATATATATTATTAGTTCATTTAAAAACTATGAGTTTGGAGATTGCAATTTTAACAATCTTAAGTTTTGTTATTTTAATTCTAGGTGCAATTCATGATGTATTAGTCTTACAATTAATACCGATTTTTTTACAAAATACAATGATTTTACCATATTCTTTTATAGGATTTGTATTACTTATGTCCATAATAACGGCATGGCAACATGAAAAAGCTATAAAAGATATTTTTGCATTAACGGAAAATTTAAAAAATACCAATGCCGCCTATTATCGATTTGTACCCCAACAATTTTTGGAGTTAATTCGAAAAAATAACATCATTGATGTTGAACTAGGAGATTGGACTTCAAAGAATATTACTATGCTTTGTGCTGATATTCGTAATTTCACTGCCTTGTCAGAATTTTTGTCTGGAAAAGAAATCTTTGATTTATTGAATATGTATTTAATCAGGATTGCACCAATAATTAGGAAGTATGGTGGATTTATCGAAAAATACTTAGGAGATGGGATAATAGCTTTATTTCCTGATAATTCAAAAGAAGTTTTTGCCTGCGCAATAGAAATGCAAAATGAAATGAAACTATTAAGAGCTTGCTTAGCATCTAATGGGAATCCAGAATTAGTTATTGGTATTGGTGTTCACTATGGAAATGTAATTTTAGGTACTGTAGGTGCTGACAGAAGAATGAATGAAATAACTCTTTCGAAAGCTGTTGAGACAGTAACAATGTTAGAATCTCTAACGAAAGTATATCAAAAAGAAATTCTTGTTTCTGGTGACAGTATAGTCGCCTTAGGGGCTGAAGAAGAATATACCTTTAGAAAAATGGATATTTCTAGATTAAAAATTGCTGGTAATTTAGGGGTCGAGGTATTTTCATTGCAGGATTGAATGAAAATAAAAAACTATACAGACAAAAAAAAAGAGCAACCAAATGAATGATTGCTCTTGTGCCGGGAACCAGAATCGAACTGGCACGGCGTTTAAATGCCGAGGGATTTTAAGTCCCTTGTGTCTACCTATTCCACCATCCCGGCGGTAAGTTGCCTTACTTTCTAACTATATCAAAATGAATATTTTGTGTCAATTATGTAGAAAGATATCTTATTGTTTTTTTTTTATTATTTCGGTAAAGTGGGCAGTATGTTTACAGATACCCATTGTCACTTGCATTATATGTTGGAAAATCCAGAGTCTGGTGAAAATATTTCAAATTTTTTTCAAGAAATTGCTACTAAGAAATATCCTTTTTTATTAGATATAGGAACAAAATCTAATGACTACGTAGAGAGAAAAAAACTATTTAATAAGGCCTTGGTGCAATATTGTTCACCAGAGGTAAAAAAATATGTAGAATCTATTTTACATTTTTCAGTTGGAATATGGCCCGATGTTGATGTTATCCTCAATTCTGAGGCAGATTTGAGGATATTGGAAGAAATCTTGACCGTTCATTCTGATTCTATTTGTGCTTTAGGGGAATGTGGATTAGATAGGTATTGGAACAAAGAAGATTTATATAAAAAAGAAGAAAAACTCTTTGAAGCACAAATTGAAATGGCAAAAAAACATAATTTGCCGATTATTGTACATTCTCGTGATGCCTTTCAAGGAACTTTTGATTGTCTTAAAAATGGTAATTCCTCAAATGGTGTTATTCATTGTTACTCATATGGAATTGAAGAAGTTGGAAAATTTTTAGACTTAGGTTTTTATATTTCATTTTCTGGTACTATAACATACGCCAAAAAGCGTGATATGGAAAAAATGAAAGCCTTATTACAATTTATTCCTAAAGACAGATTATTATTGGAGACAGATGCTCCCTATTTAGCACCTAATCCTATGAGGGGAACAAAAAATAATCCTCTATACATACCATATACCTATGAATATGCAAGTAATATCCTCTCTCTTTCTACAGAAGATTTGTGTCAATTAATTTATAGAAATGCGATAAATTTATTTGGTAGAAGCTAATTCTTTTTTCCATTCAGAAATAAAGTGTTCGTAGGCTGCTATTTGAGCGGAAATGACAGTATCTCCTAATGGTCCACGACCTTCCCAGTTATTGCCTTCACTTATATACAAGTTTTTTAATGTACCTTCTAAATCTGCCACTGTAGTGGTGTTATCATGAGTAATTCTTCGTTTTAAGCCTGTAATCTCTTCTTCAAACACATGATTATAGGTTTCATCTTGCCATTCAACTGATTCATTCATACTGTTAAAATATACTGTTTTTTTTATCTGAAAGCAAGTATACTGTACCTATGAATAATAACAGTGAATATGATTATACAGATGAGGAAATTGAAAAAAGATATAATGAAGGGTTAACACAATTATGTGAAGTTATTGCAAAAACTGATGATGCTGACTTACTTCAAGATTTCTTTCATTGTTTATTTACCTCTGCAGAATTAAAGGATTTTGTTAATCGATGGCTTCTTATTCAAGAAATAGAGAAGGGTACTACTCAACGTGAAATTGCAAAAATGTTTAAGATGAGTTTGTGTAAGATTACTAGAGGGTCTAGAGAGTTAAAGAAACCTGAGAGTGCTTTTAAAACGATGTTATCAAAGATTGATAAATAAAAAAAAAGATGATTTATTTGATTTGCAAATAAATCATCTTTTAATAGGCTTACTTCAATAATTCAGCAATGTCTTTTCGTTGCCATCTAATAGCAACATCATAGGCTGTTTCACCACTAATATTTTTTAAATTTTTATCCAGTGACATGGAAACAAGGCGTTTTACTGTTTCAGCATCTGCAGTTTTAGCGGCATAATGCAATATACTTTCACCAGACATATCACGTTTGTTTCCTATTACTTGTACAATTACATTTAAAATATCCCAGTTATTTTTAATTGCATAACTGACAGCACATTCTCCCGAATTATCAGAGGTATAAGGGTCTCCTCCATTTTGGAGTAATATTCTTGTTAAATCTTTATTTCCTTGTTTTATTGCAAGAAGTAGGGGAGTAACGCCTTCGCTATTTCGTCTATTAACAGGATACTTGTTATTGATAAGCAATTGTAGTTTTTCGGTACTAACTTTGTGAGCTACGGCAATATGTATAGGTGTATTACCGTCTGAATCTGCCTGATTTAAATCATTTCCAAGAACTGCAGCAATTAAACTTACATCTTTGTCTAATACCAAAGAGAATGGTGTTCTTCCATGAGTATCGCGAGCTAATGGAGTGCCACCTGCTTCACGTATAATGTTTATAATATCAATATTATTTGTACTAACTGCTTCATGATACGCGTTTCGACCATACATTTCCTGAATAAGTGGAGATGCACCGCGAGATAATAACAGTGATACTAATGCTACATTTTGCCCCTGAATTGCATCGATTAATGGTGTTTTTCCAGTTAAATCAGTAGCATTAATATCTGCCCCATTGTCTAATAACAAGGTAATTGTAGCGGTTTTTGAAGAACGAGCTGCTTCATGTAAAGGTGTTTTACCAGACATGTTTTGAGCGTTAATATTTGCGTTATGTAGTATTAGTGTTTTTAGTGCATCCCGAGCATCATAGCGAATTGCGGTGTGAACTGGTGTGTTTCCCAGAAAATCTCTCTGTTCTAAAGAGGCACCTTTTCCAAATAATAAATTAATGGTAGTTGGACTATCAGATTTTACTGCAAAAAAGATAGGAGTTTCACCGTTAGTATTTTGTACATCATGTTTTGCACCTTTTTCCAACAAAATAGCAACAGCGTTGTCTAGTTTCCATTCTGAAGCATAATGTAAAGGTGTATTTCCAATACCATCTGTGGCTTTCAATACTTCTGAAGTTAATATCCAGTCTTGTACTTCTCCACCTGCAGAAAGTGCCAGTCTTAATGGAGAAAAGTTTTCTGTATTTGAAGCAAATACATCTGCTCCTTTTGATAATAAAAGTTCACCAATTTGTCTGTTATTTTGTTGAACACAAATAAATAGAGGAGAATCCCCATTTCTATTTCGAGCATTTACTTCAGAACCACATTCAATTAAAAAACGAACTTTGGAAATATCTGCTTTATTTAAGATTGCAACATGTAAGGGTGTATTACCATAGGAGTCTCGAGATAAAATGTTTGTAGCATTAAGTAATGCTTGGGTGATTTCAAGTTTTGAATTTAATGCTCGTGAAAGAGGTGTATTTCCTTCCATATCTTCAGCATTAATATCAGCTCCCTGTTTTGCAAAAAATTTAATTTGCTCTATGTCCCCTCGTTCTACTGACAAGGCCAAAGGTGTAACCCCTTTTTTATTTCGTTCATTAAAATCTGCACCAGCATCTACTAAAAGCTGGAGTACTTTTGTATCTGTTCCTGTCATTGTAGTAATGTGTAAGGGGGTATCACCATATAAATCTTTTGCGTTTGGATTTGCTCCTTTAGACAAAAGTAAGGTATACATTTCTAATTGACTTTTTTGAGGCGTAATAATAAGTAATGGTGTTTTTCCCATACTATCTTGAATATTGATATTGGCTTTATTTGCTAAAAGAAGTTTTAAAATACTTGTGTAACCATGGCGAACTGCTTCGTGAAGAGGAGTTGAACCATTCATATCTTTTGCTTGAACATTTGCATCTCGTTCAATTAAATATTGTACCATAGCTGTTTCACCTTCA
>CALNCH010000069.1 GCA_937875245.1 uncultured Spirochaetaceae bacterium | reverse complement strand
TTCCTCTCTCAATTCTCTCTTATGAATACACCGTTTAAACGGGTAGTTTTAATATACACCAATAACTATAGGATTATTCCATAGAGAACTGTAGTTTAATTTTTCTATAGTTGCTTCTTCCCAAATAGATTGTAATGCAAAGGTTTTGGGACGATATACTTTTTGACTCGTAATGTGGGCAGGTTTAATATTGTTCCATCCCCGAGAAAATGCAATATGTTGTGCATCTAAATTACCAAAATACCAAGTGCTTTTGTTTGTTTTATCTTGGAATGCTTTATATTCCATACCACTTCCTAAAGCAGGATCAGAGGGAATCCAGCCAAGGTCTTCAAGATAAAATTCAAGCCACCAGTGATTCTGACTTTTCATATCGGCATCTACCAAAATACCTCCAACAGGTAATGTGGGAATACCTACAGCTCTCATCAGGGCTACGGTGAGAATTGTCATTTCGTAAGCATCTGCTTTTTTTTCATCTAAGATAAAATCGATATCTAGCTCTGATGTAGAAATATCTGTAAGTAATTCTATGTTTTGTATAACATATGAAAAAATCATCTGTGCCTGAAGATATGGATTTTTTTCTTTATTCACAATACTTGATGCCAAAGAAATAATTTTCTCATTATCCGAAACAATTATTGAATCACTTTTTACATATTGATTGTACAAGTTTTTTGTAAAAGTAGAATAGGATTTAACATTCCTGCTTTGAATATTTGATTGAACTGCCCAAACTGAAATAACAAAATCATGGGAAATACTTAGTTTATCAACGGCTTCTTGAAGGGATGTCTGATGAACAATAGTGTTCATATATCGAGGAATAGATGGTTCTCTGGTAGATTTTACTATTTCTAAATTTCTTTGCCATCCATTGGTTTGTGGCAGAGGAACAAAGAGGGTAAGAGTCCCTTCTCCTTGGCTCCCCATGTCCGAAATTTGAGCACTTTCAGAAATAAGATAGGTTCTTTTATCAGAATAGGATTTACTTCCTAAGCTTGTTGATAATGAGTAGCTTTTCTTGTTACTACTACCTAAGGTTGTCGATACAAATAAGTTACCACTAGAAGCGCCATCAGGAACTCGAACTTGAATTTCCATTTCACTCCAATACTGATAATCAGAATCGAAGTCTGAGCCGGTAATAAATAATGGTTGTCCACTTGTGTCTATGTCATTTGTTGCAAAGTATACTTGAGACGAACCTCTTAATGTACCAAAGTTTCGTCCAGTAATGGTAATAATAGAACCCGTTGTTACGGTAGAGGGCGAAACCTTAGTAATTTCAGGGATAGTGGTGAGAGGATCAATTTGAGCTGGAACTGGAATGGCTGATTTGTTTGCAAATATTTTCGGATTAGATTTTCCTGAGGAGGTAGAAACATATACAAGGCCATCTAATACATTGTGGGGTAATAACACCTTTATTTCGTTATTTGTCCAAGATAAATAACTAGAAGAGGTAAGGCGACTTCCCCCTATTTCTACAAAATTTTCTGTATTTTTTGTTCCAAAGTGATCCCCAATAAGAGTAAGAACATCTCCTGGCTCTCCTACATCTGGTTTTATAGTAGTGATTACCGGATTTTTAGTGGATTGAATTGATACAATTGTAATTACGCCAATGATAATAGCAATGAGAAGGGTAAGTAGGAAAGTTCTAAAAACAGGATACTTTCGAAATAAATACGAAAAAGATGATGAAAAGCTCAAGGAGTAACGCCTGCCCTTTGTTGAACTGGAAGTATAAGATCAGAAACACTAGATAACCTGATATTGATTCTCACAGAATCATTTTCTAAATTCGGTCTGAAAATATCAACATCTGATATTCCTGGAAGTTGCAAATCAATTGTAATCATGTTGTCATTTTTATTTGTATTATTGGTTACATTGTAACTGTTCACCGCGTTTGTACTGCCCAGGAGAGAGGCTAAGGTTCCATGGGCAATATTACCACTGGAAATAATACCTTTTTCTTGTATAAGGGCAGTTTGTACTGCGGTTCTTAAGCTACTAATTTCACTCATCATTTCATTTTGGTTTTTTTCTTTAGTAATACGGATAGGTAAAATTAAGGCTAAAACACAAGCGGCCGCTATTGCTGGAATTGTATATTTAAATGATGAAAAATCATATATATTGTGAGCTTTTTTTGTAATTCGGCCATATCTCATTCGAGACTGAAGTTTTTGAAAGCTTTCGTCTAAAGCTTCTTGTGTCGTGTATAGGTTCCCTTGATTATCTTCTAATAGAGAGCGAATTTCTTTGTAATTCTCCACGATTCCAGTACATTGTTTGCAGGTTGCCAAGTGATTTGAAAACTGT
>CALNCH010000068.1 GCA_937875245.1 uncultured Spirochaetaceae bacterium | reverse complement strand
ATTCTTCATTATTGACAACACTGTTTTATTTTCAAAATTATTGTATACTCAGAATATGAATACCAAAAACACAGAGAATTTAGATGAAAATCCAATAGGTGAGAAGACTGCATTAGTAGCAATTATTGGTAGACCTTCTGTTGGAAAATCTACTTTTTTAAACACTGCTAGCGGAGAAAAGATTTCTATTGTTTCTCCCGTTCCTCAAACTACACGAAATGCAGTAAAGGGAATTGTAAACACCTCTTTAGGACAGTTAGTCTTTATTGACACCCCTGGATATCACAACTCTGATAAGAAACTAAATTTAAAACTTAAAAGCATTACTGCAGAACAATTAGAGGCTTCAGAAGCAGTTTTATACATCATGGATGCAACACGAGATATTGGGGAAGAAGAAGAAATGACTGCAGCATTAATTAAGGATGTTGCCGATAAAATAGTGGTGGCAATAAATAAAACAGATGATATTGCTGCAAAACCTGAAAATTGCAAAGTCTTTATTAAAAAAGTTCTGCCCTCTATTCCTGAAAGCAGAATATTCTGCATATCTGCCAAAGAGGATACTGGTATAAACGAGGTTTTAAAGGCCTTGTACGATCTTGCCCCTGTAGCGGATCAAATGTATCCTGAAGAATTTTATACTGACCAGGAAGTTGATTTCCGTATTGCAGAAATTATTCGTGAAGAAGCTATGAATCGGCTCCGAGACGAATTGCCCCATGCAATTTATGTTGATATAAGTGATATGGAATGGCGACGAGATGGAAAAGAATTATGGGTAAGAGCCTTCTTGGTAGTAGAGAGAGAAAGTCAAAAAGGAATGGTAATTGGGAAGGGAGCTTCCATGATAAAAACTATTAGAGTTGAATCTATTAAAGCTTGCCGGAAAATATTTGATTATAGAGTTGATTTAGATTTACAAGTAAAAGTTAACAAGAATTGGCGACAAAAAGACCCAGTTCTTGTTAAGATTTTAAAATAGTTTTATAAAACCTATCGTTGTTCTACAGTTCCATTTTTATGAGCTATGAATACGATAGGTCTTTTTTTTGTAAAAAACCCGTTTTCTACAACACCAGTAATATCATTAATAATATCTTCCATTGCTGCAGGATCAAGAGAAGAAGTTCCCTCTGAATTTCTTTGCCAAATACAATCTATAATCTGGTTACCATTATCAGTAATTACAGGACCTGCTTTTCTAACTCCTTCTCGTAACATGCACTGAGCCCCAAGCTTTTCTAAAGCTAAGGTAACAGGAACTCTTGCATCTGCAATTACTTCAACTGGTAATGGGAATTGAGTTCCCAAGTCTTTTACCAATTTTGATTCATCAGCAATAATAACCAAGAGTCCTGCATTGTATTCCACTATTTTTTCTTTAACATGGGCAGCCCCGCCACCTTTTATCAAGTTATTTTTTTCATCTATTTCATCTGCACCATCAATAGCAATGTCCAGTTGTCCGCCAATTTCCCTACTATTCAATGTGTACACAGGAATTCCTAAGTCTTCACACATAATACTTGTTTGAAAACTAGTAGCAACTGCTTTTATCCCAGATAATGTACCATCATTAATACGCTGAGCTAATCGCTGTACAGCTGGCATGGCAGTAGAGCCTGTTCCCAGCCCTACTTTCATTCCCGAAAGTAATAGTTTTTTGTCGATTAACAGATCTATGGCACTGAAACCAACTAGCTTTTTTTGTTCACTTTGTGTTAGTTCACTCATATTTCACTCCTGTAAATAATGAAAATTGCTCATAGGCTTGATATTTTAACATAGAGTATCCATTACATACATTACATCCAACTGATTCTGCTCTCTCAAGCATTGGTGTCTTTTCCGGATAATAAATAATGTCATATACAAATTCTTCTCCACGGAAAGTATAAAAGGATAAAGGATCATCCTTTTCATTATAAGGACCAGAAGATCCCATACCAATTGAAGTTGTTTGAATAATAATATCAGAATATTCCTCAAGAATTTCTTGACTTTCAATTCCTAAAGAAGCGTATTTAAAATTATACCTATCAGCTAAATCCCGTGCTTTGGACACTGTCCGATTGAAAATACAACATCGGCCCCGTAATTCATGAATTACGTATGCTGCCGCTTTTGCTGCCCCACCTGCACCAATAATAGCAACTTTTCTGCGCCCCAGTTTTGTACAGCCAAGAAACTCTAGCAAAGCTTGTTTTAAACCTCTGGCATCTGTATTATAACCAACCCAACCTTTTGGCGTTTTTAAAATAGTATTACAGGCACCTATCTCTCCTACTTCAGTAGAAATACTATCTAATTCTCGTAAGATTCCTTCTTTGTGAGGAACTGTTACAGACAGTCCTTTCATATCTAGTTGTTCTGCAAAAGTAACAGCCTCTTCCACAGTCTCTGATTTAATAGGTATGTATACCGCATTAATACCGAATTTTCGATAACCTCCATTATGAATGGCAGGACTAGAAGTGGCTTTTAAGGGATATCCCGTAATACCATAAAGGGTTGTTGATTTATCAATAGCTTTAAAATTATAAACTTCATTTATGGTAATAGGGTCTATATGACCAATTGTTGCCATATTTTCTATTGTTTCTGTTGGAGATACATAGGTCAAAAAAGAATTCATTTTACATGCCAAAATGCGGGTAGACAATCCAAAATCACCCATACCGCATACAATATGTTCAAAATCAATGTTTTCTGTTTCTTTAAACATACGAGTAACATCACTTAAGTTTTGGGGTAAACAAGCAATTTTTGGGATTTCATAACCTGTAATACACATAGAAGCTAAACGATCCCCCAAGTTATACACAGGCCCCTTCATATCATGAAAACTTCGAATAACTCTTGTACCAAAAGCAAAGGCAGCGTCCTGAAGACTGGGAACTTGAAAGTCTTCCTCTAAATCAATAAAAGCAAAGTTTTTTCTGATATCTTGATCAGCATAAGCCAATCCACGAGCAAACAAGGTTGTTCGAGATGCTTCGCCCTCGATAAACACCCCTCCATCTGTTTTTCGGCGAATAGTTAAAATGGTAGGAATTTTTGCTAAACTAGGAAATTTTCTGATATGTAATCTCCCATCTTTAGTTAAAAAATCTACTCGCAATTCAACCATATCAATCCAATTGCGATACTTTTCTACTACTTCTAAGTCTTCTTTTATAGTAGGACAAGTTAGACACAGACAAATTTTAGAACGCTGCATACAAAAACTCCTAAAATTATTGCATTTTTATGCATTTTTATGCAAGAAAATACTGTTTTTTTGAATTATTACATGATAATATTACAACAGATTCTAACTTTATAAAAGAGAGAAAAAAAAAGGAGTAGCTTAATTATGGAACACTTTGGCATGTGGGGAATTCTTCCTCCACTACTGACCATTATTCTGGCATTCGTGACAAAAGACGTTGTAGTATCGTTGTTTTTAGGAATATTATCGGGAACATTAATTGTTGCAGGAGGAAACCCTTTAACTGCAATAATGAGTTTAACTGATACCTTTGCAGGATCATTAGCAGATGGATGGAATATCCGAATCTTTTTATTTTGCGCCTTGTTAGGTGGCTTAGTTGGAATGCTATCTAAAACAGGGTCTGCAGGTGCTTTTGGCCGATGGGCATCAGCAAAATTGAAAACTGGACAAAGTTCCCAGTTCATGACTTTTGTTTTTGGTGTAATTATTTTTATTGATGACTATTTCAATTCATTAACAGTTGGCACAGTTATGAGACCAATAACAGACAAAACTGGAGTATCAAGGGCTAAATTAGCATACATTTTGGATACCACAGCCGCACCTATTTGTATTTTAGCACCAATATCTAGCTGGGTAGTTACTGTAATGTCTATCGTTCGTGAATCAGAAGGTTTCGAAGCCTTAGGTATGACCGAATTTGAGTTTTTTATTCGTTCAATTCCTTATAACCTGTATGCACTTACAGCCCTGCTTATGGTTTTAGTAATTATTTTTACAAAACGTGATTGGGGACCAATGAAAGCCTCAGAAGATTATGCAAAAACCACTGGAAAATTATGGAACGAAGAAAAATATGGTGTTATTTCTGGTGATATTCAAGAAGATGTTAATCCAAAAGCAAAACCTATTGATATGCTTTTCCCAATCATTTTTTTAGTAATTAGTGCTGTTGCTTTTTTCCCCATCGTAACTTGGTTAGGAGCTATTGATGGCGAAACTATTACCTCTTTTGGTGAAGCAGTAAAGTCAATGACAATTGGAGAAGCCTTTAATAATACAGATTCTTCATATGCTTTATTCTATTCAATTATTTTTACCATTTTTGCCACTTATATTTTCTATCTTTGCCGTGGATTAATGAATTTAAAAATTGCAGGTGAAGCATTACAAGATGGCATTAAATCAATGGTTCCAGCCCTGATCATTTTAACAATGGCATGGTCAATTGGTACCATTATCAAAAGCACACCAGAAGAAGGTGGCTTAGGATTAGGTATATATCTTTCTGAATTGGTAGTAGAAAGTGGATTCCCTCTTTTTATCATTCCTGCCATTGTATTTATCCTTTCTGCTGTTATGGCCTTTGCAACTGGCACTAGCTGGGGAACCTTTGGAATCATGATACCTATTATCATGCCTATCGCTGTTGGACTAGCACAAGGAAAAGGATTGGCACAAGCAGAATTAATTAATAGTACCTTTATTTCCATTGCAGCAGTAATTGGCGGTGCTGTTTTTGGAGACCATGCTTCCCCTATTTCTGACACCACCATTTTGTCATCTACAGGTGCAAGTTGCCCACACTTAGAGCACGTTGCAACTCAAATGCCCTATGCAGTTTTTTCTGCAGTTTGTGCATTAGTTGGTTTTATTTTCGGTGGAATTTTTATGAGTGAATTAGCCGCATGGATTGCCGTTCTGGTAACTTTTGTTACTGGTATGATTTTCCTTCCCAAAGTTAAATTCTTAAATAAAGAGTAAGAATATTGAATATAAGCCCCGAAAGTTCGGGGTTTGAAGTGCACCCCTAAAAGAGGACAAATAAAGTTCAATTTTAGGAGGTGCCTTTTTTTTATGATTTCCTGTAACCGTGGTTTACTATTAAAGCTGGATAAACCTTTTCAGCGTAAAACAAGGATAAAAATGTTAAAAAAAATCTTCTGGATCTCTTTGATCTTATTGTCTCTAATTTTTTATGGTTGTCCGTTATTTTTTGAGACCACCGATATTTCGTTTAGTGATTATTTTCCAACAAATCCAGGTCATTATTTGCAATATCAATTTTCACTCCATTCAAATTATCCTGAAAAAGGTGGAAGACGGTATATTACGTTTCAAAAACCAACAGTAAATAACGAACCAAGATATATGTATTCTTCCGATGCATGGGATACTTCAGGACTAGAGTCTGAGGTAGAATACAAGCGAATGAGTATCCTGTTTGGTTAGCTATTAGTAATTATAGTACTGATCCCAAATATTTCTCCTACAAGATTTCAGACTCTTCAAAATTTGAGCATAGTTTATATTACAATCGTGAATTTTCATCAATTCAATTTTGTATAGGTAGAAAAAATAATAACAATGAATTATTGGATGAGGACACCGTATTGTTTAAAGAACTTTATTGGTTTTTACCTCAAACAGATCTTGAT
>CALNCH010000067.1 GCA_937875245.1 uncultured Spirochaetaceae bacterium | reverse complement strand
TGACTGGAGTTCAGACGTGTGCTCTTCCGATCTTACCCCGGCTTAAGAAAGTCTATAAAGACACAATCGCCCCTGAACTCTTCAAAGAGTTAGGATACAAGTCCGTCATGCAAATTCCTGCAATTAAAAAAATTGTAGTAAGCATGGGCGTGGGTGAAGCTCTCGCAAACAAGAAACTTCTTGACGCCGCAGTTACTGACATCTCTTTGATCACTGGTCAAAAAGCTGTTAAAACTCGGGCCAAGAAAAGTATTGCGAACTTCAAGCTACGTGAAGGCAATGAAGTTGGTGTAATGGTAACATTAAGAGGAGCTCAGATGTATGAGTTCCTTGACCGATTGGTCAATGTTGCATTACCTCGTGTTAAGGATTTCCGTGGAATTAAACCTACAGGTTTTGATGGAAATGGAAACTATTCTCTTGGTATTACTGAGCAGATTATTTTCCCAGAAATTGATTTCGATAAAATTGAAAGAGTTGCTGGGTTAAATATCAACATCGTTACTAGTGCAAAAACTGATAACGACGCTAAAGCACTTCTTACCAAGTTCGGAATGCCCTTCAGAAAGTAAGTGAGGAGTCATGGCTAAAAAATCAATGATTATTAAGGCTAACCGCACACCAAAGTACAGTACACGTAGAGTGAACCGTTGCCAGGTTTGTGGTCGTCCCCGTGGATATTTACGAAAATACAAGATGTGTCGTGTATGTTTCCGTAAGTTAGCAAGTGAAGGCCTGATTCCAGGCGTTACAAAATCCAGCTGGTAGAGGTAGGAGAAAAGAATGAGCGTTTCAGACCCTATAGCAGATATGCTTACCAAGGTTAGGAATGCGGCTATGGCCCGCCACGAAAAGGTAGATGTTCCTACCTCCAAACTCAAGTTGGAAATCGTGAAAATTCTGAAGACTGAAGGTTATATCAAGAATTTCAAGAAGGTATCTCAGGATAACGCTAACGTTATTCGGATTTTCCTTAAATATGATGAGGAAAACACACCAGTTATCCATGGAATCCAAAAGATTTCAACACCTGGTAGACGTGTTTACTCTGGTTATAAAGACTTACCCCGTGTATATAACGGATATGGTACAGTAATCGTATCAACATCTATTGGCGTTACCACTGGTAAAAAAGCTGCTGAAAAGATGGTTGGTGGTGAATTAATTTGCACTGTTTGGTAATAGGAGGAAGTTATGTCAAGAATTGGTAAACTTCCCGTAGCTATACCAACGGGAGTAAAAGTTACCGTAGATTCTTCACTGGTTACAGTAGAAGGTCCAAAGGGTAAATTAGTACAAGATTATACTAATCTTGTAAAAATCGAAGTTAAAGATAATGAAGTTATCGTAACTAATCTTTCAGACTTGAAAGCTTCTCATGCAGCTCACGGTCTGTATCGTAATCTTGTTAACAACATGATTATAGGTGTTACAAAAGGTTATACAAAAAACCTCATTATCAATGGTGTTGGTTATCGTGCTGAAGTTCAGGGCAAGTTAATTGTTATGAACTTAGGATATTCATCAGACTTTATTGCTACAATTCCAGAAGGGTTAACTGTTACGGCAGATGCTCAAGGAAAAATTTCTATTTCTGGTATTAATAAACAAGAAGTTGGTGAATTTGCAGCTGAGATTCGTAAATTAAGAAAACCTGAACCTTATAAAGGAAAGGGTATTCGTTACGAAACTGAAACCATCAAACGTAAAGTCGGTAAGTCCGGCGTTAAATAAGGGTGTTGCAATATGTTTAAGAAACTTAATGACAAAGACAGAAAGCGGCTTAAGAGAAAGATTCACATCCGTAAGCGCCTGCATGGTACTGCCGATCGTCCACGTATGACTGTTACACGAAGTAACTGTAATTTGTACGTACAGGTAATTGATGATGATGCTGGAAAAACTCTTGCTTCTATTTCTACACTTGAAAAAGATTTTGCTTCATTGAAGTCAAATACAGATGGTGCAGCAAAATTAGGTGAAGCAATGGGTGCCCGTCTTCTCGAAAAGAAAATTACTACTGTAGTTTTCGACCGCAATGGTTATCTATACCACGGTGTAGTAAAAGCCCTTGCTGACGGCACACGTAAAGCCGGTATCGTATTCTAGGAGAGGCTATGGAACACCAAAAGAATTATGATAGAGATCAGCCGAAAGAATTCGTAGAAAAATTGATTAAACTTAACAGAACTGCAAAGGTTGTTAAGGGTGGTCGTCGTTTTTCTTTCTCAGCACTTACTGTTGTAGGTGATCAGAAAGGACGAGTTGGATTCGGTTTTGGTAAAGCAAATGATGTTACTGAGGCTATTCGAAAGAGTATCGATAAGGCTAAACGTAATTTGGTAACAATTCCGTTGAAAAATGGAACATTACCACATGAAATTCAAGCTGGATACAAGAGCTCTTCAGTTCTTCTTAAGCCTGCTTGTTCTGGTACCGGTATTATTGCTGGTGGTCCCGTTCGTGCAATTATGGAAGCAGCTGGTGCAACTGATGTTATGTCTAAATCTTTAGGCTCAAATACATCTGTAAACGTTGTACGTGCTACTTTCGTTGCTATCACTAAAATGATGGATGCTCGCGCTGTGGCTAAGAACAGGGGAAAAACCCTGAAAGATTTGTGGGGTTAATTATGGCTAACACAAAGAAGATTAAAGTAACATTGGTAAAAAGAACAATTGGACAGAAGCCTGCAAAAAGAGCAACTGTTCGTTGTCTTGGACTAACAAAGATTAACTCTACTGTAGAACATGTAGTAAACCCTGCTATTTTAGGCATGGTTGCTGCTGTATCACACTTGGTAAAAGTTGAGGAGTTGAACTAATGTCAGATTTTATTCTACATGCCCCTGAGGGAGCAAATAAGAAAAAACGGATCGTTGGTCGCGGTTCTTCTTCCGGTCGTGGTACAACTGCTGGACGTGGTAACAAAGGTCAGCAGTCTCGTTCTGGTGGAAAAGTGTATGTAGGTTTCGAAGGTGGACAGATGCCTCTGTACCGCCGTATCGCAAGACGTGGATTTTCTAACTATCCTTTTAAAAAGGAATATTCTGTATTCAATTTATCAGAAATCGAAATTCGATATACTGATGGTGAAACAGTAAACAAAGAAAGTCTTGTTCTTAAAGGCCTTCTCAAAAAGGTTGATTCTCTCGTTAAAATTCTTGGCGATGGGGATCTTACAAAAAAACTTACTGTTGTTGTTGACAAAGTTTCTGCTTCTGCAAAAGAGAAGATTGAAAAAGTTGGTGGCACTGTAACAGTTAACGAGTAAGGCGGCGAGAAACAGACATGGCAAATAATCCAATTGTAAATATGTTTAAAGTAAAAGAGCTTCGAGAAAGAATCTGTTTTACTTTTATTATTCTCGCAGTTTTTCGTCTTGGTAGTGTTTTAACAATACCAGGAATTAATCCTCAGGCTTTGACATCATATTTTGATACATTGACTAAGGGTAATGCGTTCGTAGATTATATGGACTTCTTTGCCGGTGGTGCTTTCTCTAATTTTTCTGTGTTTATGTTGGGTGTAATGCCTTACATTTCAACACAGATTATTATGCAGTTAGCACTTATCATCTTCCCTAGCTTAAAGAAAATTGCACAGGATGATGGTGGCCAGAAGAAAGTACAGTCTTGGACACGTATTGGAACTGTATTTGTATGTTTGATTCAGTCATTAGCAGTAACTGTTTATGCAGCAAGCATTCCAGGTGCAATTGCTATCAGTAATGATTTAGTTTTCAAGCTTGTAGCTATGATTACTGTTACTACTGGTACCATGGTAACTATTTGGCTTGGTGAACAGATTACTGCTCGCGGTATTGGTAACGGCATTTCAATGTTGATTTTTGCTGGTATCGTTGCACGTCTTCCTTCAGCAGTTTGGGAATTAGGAAGAATGGTTAAGAATGGTGATATTAATATCGTATTCGTAATTGTTGTTCTTGTAATGTTCGTTGGAATTGTTGCACTTGTTGTTTATGAACAACAGGGTCAAAGAAAAATTCCTGTACATTATGCTAAACGAGTTGTTGGTAGAAAAATGTATGGTGGACAAAGTACATACATTCCATTCAAAATCAATCCATCTGGGGTTATACCTGTAATTTTTGCTTCTTCATTTTTAACTTTTCCTTTACAGATTGCAACTAGTTTAGGACCAAGCGTACGCTGGTTAAATAAATTAGCTGCCTTTTTAACTCCAACAGGTTGGTGGTATAACTGTTTCTTGGTTTTACTTATCATTTTCTTTGCATATTTCTATACTCAAGTAACATTGAATCCTACAGAAATCGCAAAAAACATCCGTGAAAACGGAGGATCTATTCCTGGTATTAGAACTGATAAAACAGAAGACTATATGCAAAAAGTATTGAACCGACTTATTTTACCTGGTTCTTTATATTTAGCAGTAATCGCTGTATTGCCAACAATTGTTCAGAATCTATTTGGGTTCCCCCAGTCAATTTCAATGTTGATGGGTGGTACTTCTTTATTGATTTTAGTTGGTGTTGATTTAGATACTATGAGTCAAATTGAAGCACTTTTGAAAATGCATCATCACGATGGATTAGTAAAAAAAGGTAAACTTCGATCAAGAAATCTGTAGTTTTTATAGATTTTTAATGATTTACCTGTAGATTAAGTTTGGAAAATAGTGTTTAATGGGAAGATACCGGATTGCAATCATTGCGATGTGCTAATATCCGGTATCAATATCCATACACATCCCAGGGGGATTTTATGAAAGTACGAACCAGCGTAAAGCCCATTTGTGACAAATGCAAGGTTATAAAACGATTCGGAATTGTTCGAATTATTTGTTCTAATCCAAAGCATAAACAGAGACAGGGCTGAGGAGTATTAAATGGCTCGAATTGCGGGAGTTGACCTCCCTAATAAGCATGTCAATATTGCATTGACTTATATTTACGGTATCGGACGTTCTTCAGCAGATGCAATCTGTGAAAAGACAAAAATTGATCCTAATCGTATGATGAATGACTTAACTCAAGATGAAGTAGCAGATTTACGTGCTATTATTGATGGCGAGTTTAAAGTAGAAGGTCGTCTGCGTACAGAAATCGGGTTGAATATCAAACGCCTTATGGATATCGGCTGTTACCGGGGACTCCGGCACAGAAAGGGATTGCCTGTTCGTGGACAGCGCACTCGCACCAATTCTCGTACACGCAAGGGTAAGAAAAAGACCGTTGCTGGTAAGAAGAAGTAAGCTGTAAGGTTGGAGGTAAATTAACGTGGCAACCGTAAAAAAACGGAAAGAAAAGAAAAGCGTTTACGAAGGTAACGTATACATACAGGCAACGTTCAACAACAC
>CALNCH010000066.1 GCA_937875245.1 uncultured Spirochaetaceae bacterium | reverse complement strand
CGAGATTTAGAAACGGCAGAAAGTTGTTATGCGGCAGGCTTATATTATTGGCAGGAAGCTAAACTTTGGGCAGAAAAAGCAAATCAAAAAGAATTTCGCTTTAAATTTCTTACTGATATTCAATATTGGGAAGATGAATCTTACCGGATAGATTCTGGAGAACTTAATTACGAAAAAATAATTAATCGTGAATTAGAAAGAATTGCAAAAGTGAAAGCTACCTTTATTGCAATGGATGAAAATACTTATTAGAATAAGGTATCATGATTTATGACACCTTTGAAATTCATTATTCACCAGTAAACCCTGGAACTGACAAAACTGAAATCTTTTTTTATGGAAACCCAAAAGAAGCCTTTTCTTCTCACTTACAGGGCCTACAGAACCAAAAATGTATTTATGTAACTGATACTACCGTTGCAGCGCTCCCTTTTGTTGCAAGCTTTTTAGAAAGTGTAAAAAATAAAGAACAAGAAATAGTAATATTAGAAAGTGGAGAACAATATAAAACTATTGATTCTGTATTACATATTGTAAAAACTGCCTTGGAGTCCGGTCTACAACGTAACAGTGTCTTCGTTGGCATTGGTGGTGGTGTAATTTGCGACATGACAGCCTTTGCCTCTTCTATTTTCAAAAGAGGAGCAAAATTAGAATTAATACCTACCACTTTATTGTCCATGGTTGATGCAGCTATTGGTGGAAAAACTGGTTGTGATTTTCAAGAATACAAAAACATGTTAGGTACTTTTTATCCTGCTAGTAAATTGCATATTGTAGACGAATTTGTATATTCTTTATCAGAAACTGAATTTCTTTCAGGCTTAGCAGAAGTATATAAAACCGGATTATTGTATGCACCTAAGATTTTTCAAATTATGGATGAACAAAAAGAAGGCATTTTAAACAAAGAAGAAAGTCTTATTTTACAACTTATTAAACGTTGTGCTATTGCAAAAGCTAATATAGTTGAAAAAGACCTGACAGAAACAGGCCTTCGAATGCAGTTAAATTTAGGTCATACCTTTGCTCATGCCTTAGAAACCTTAACAGGATTAGGAACTGTAAGTCATGGTGATGCAGTTGCATGGGGAATTGGTAGAGCTATTGCCTTAAGTCGTCACTTAGGTTTGTGTCAACAAGATTACGTAGATGACGTATTTAGAGTACTAAACAATTATCAGTGGTCCACCGAACCCTTACACCCTGCTTTTACCAAGGTAATGGAGCAACAACAGATTGATAAAGATCTCTTAGTTGATATGATTATTAAAACCATGAAAAAAGATAAAAAAAACAGCACAAATACTATCCGCTGTATTTTACAACGAGAGATAAACTCTACCCTTATTGAAGAAGTTGCAGACACAGATATTATAGCTGTTCTTAATTCTAATGGGTGGAACTATAAAGAAGACTAAGCCATGAATATACACTCATATTTTGACTGGGCTGCAACAGCACCAGCGGATGAAGAGATACTTAAAAGATGTCTACAGATGTCCTTAGAATATACAGGAAATCCTTCTAGTGTTCACAAAGCAGGAATTGAAGCAAAAAATCTTATCTTGGATGCAAGAAAACGTTGCGGTGCTATATTGGGAGTCTCACCAGATACCCTTTATTTTACCTCTGGAGGTACAGAAGGTGATTATTTACCTATTGTATCCTTATTGCAACGCCCCAGTCCCGGTTCCATTGTGATTTCTGCAATTGAACATCCTGCCATTCGAGAACAAGCCCAGATGATGACAAGCTGTGGATGGAAAGTATCTGTGGCACAACCAAACCAAGAAGGTATAATTACTCCCGAAGCAGTTATAGAAAAACTAGAGGAA
>CALNCH010000065.1 GCA_937875245.1 uncultured Spirochaetaceae bacterium | reverse complement strand
TTTCTTTTGTATTTTCTGCAAGATCAACTAAATCTTCTATATACTCTGATGCCTCTTCTACGGGGATATACCCTGCAGAAACTGCCTCAAAAAGGGAACTAATATTATACTGTAATTGTCCTATATTAGATTCTAATAATTCAGGAATGACTGTTTCAATAACTTCAGAATTTACCCCACGAGGGCTTTTGTCGGTATACTCAATATCAAAAACGGCTTGTCTAGCACCCATCTCTGCCAATAACATTAAGCCATCTCCGGTAATACTTCTGCTTATAGGCCAGGTTCCAATTGTAGAGACGGCTTGATCATCAATATCTATCAGCATAATGGAACTATCTTCTGGAGGAGAAGGCCTAAATTTTAGAAAACTATCAAAAATTCTAAATTCCAAAACATTAGTAAAGCCTGTTAAGGCTAAAATCATAAACAAAAAAGTGAAACATATTGGCGCTAGAAGCATTAATGAAACTTTCTTTTTCATTCTTTCTCCTAAATAATCATAAATTAGCAAAAGAATTATTAAAAACCGTGAAGTATCCTTGTATTCATAGTATAATACAAGTATGGGAATTTTACAGTTTAAATTAAGGAGATGAAATTGAAAACATCAAAAAAATTAATGTCTTTTTTACTCTTTCTTTTTTTAATGGGCTTTTCTTTCGTCAGTGCACAATCAAATGAGCTTTTAGATGAGTTGCTTTCACAAGATTCTGCTCAACTTGGTATAACAACATATCTTATTTTAACAGCAAGTGGGCATGTTTCTAGCAATGACTCCCCTAGTCTTGCAATGGAAAAAGCAAAAGAACTAAACCTTATAAAAACAACAGATTTAGAAGAAGATGTAGTCCGTGCCGACCGACTTAGCTTTATGCTCATGAAAAGTCTTGAAATTCCGGGGGGCGTTATGTACAAATTGTTTCCAAGACCACGATTTGCATACAAACACCTAGTCTATCTTGGATATATGTCTGATTCAGCAGGGCCTGCTAGAATTGTTGCCGGCGACGAAGTAGTTAGGGTTCTAGGCTATCTACTTGAGCTCAAAGGAGGTAAATTATGACCTTTAATAAAACAAAATTCCTTATTTCCATATTTTTGATGTGCTGTTCTTTTACCCTTTTCCCTCAAGACGGAGGCCTCGACCTAAGCCTTGCCCCAGAAATTTCTTCTGTAGCTAGAAAAACCAGTTTTAGTGCAGCTTTAAGATTAGACGGCTGGTGGAATGTCCCATTTGGAAAAAATGGTTCATTATTTGAAGGTTCCGCCCACACCGGTGTATCTTTTGCAACAGGAACTGAATCAAATACTACCGTTTTTAACTACGACATAGACCGCTTTAGATTCTTATTTGTTATTCCTACCCCAACCGAAAATTTACAAAGATTACATGTAGAACTAGGACGGCTCCCTTTTCAAGATACAACAAGCCTTATTCTTTCTCACCCAGCAGATGGTGCAAAATTGAGCTTAACATACGACAAATTCAATATTTCTATTCAATCTGGTTATACTGGATTCATTATGCGAAACAACAATTCAATTTCTTTGTCTGTATATGACCAACATATTGCATCAGATAAATCTAGCTTATTCGGATCAAGGCGCTTGTTTACAATAGGCGAAATAAGCGGTCTTACATTTTTCGGACAGTCCATTAACCTGTCCTTTATTGCACAACAGGATTTGAATCCAGAAGATAAACTCATTTCCGAATGGGCAACCGAAGAAACAGATGGCTCACAGGGTGGAAAATTTAACAGCCAATATTTAAACCTTTATATTAATGGTTCAATTCCACGTCTTGCGGATCTGTATTATTCAACCTGGTTTAGCTATGGAACAGGACGAACCCTCACTTGGCTAGAAGATTCAACATCCCCTGACCAATATTCATACCAATATGCTCCCATTCAGTCCATGATGCTAGGATTTTCTATCAACTATTACCTCCAAAGTTTTTATAATTCTGCTTTTAATGCTAGATTTGTATATGCCTCTGGAGACAAAAACAACAGCAATGTAATTGAAGGCAATACAACAGAAAAAGCAAAACAATTTACCCCAATAACTGGATCTTCCTTTGGTCTTGTGTGCTCTCCTCTTCTTTCTAACTTAATTGTTGCAGAATTGGGTGGTTCTTTAAAACCAATTGAAGGGGAAAGCCTACAAACAGGTGCAAAATTATTTGGTTTTTTTAGACCAACATCAGGTCCTTTATCTCTTGCAGGCTTAAAACCAGGATCAGACTCTAGCTTTCTTGGTTTTGAATTAGATTTTTATGGAAATTACAGAATTTTTTCAGATTTAGGTGTATCCTTAAATACAGGGTTCTTCTTTCCAAATAGTTCTTCTAGGGGCGCCTTTGATAAAAAGGCTGCTGGATCAGTTCAATATTCTATTCAGTTATCCTGTGTACTGAGTATGTAAATGGAGGTTGTATATGGACAAAAAATTAATCCGTAATTCGGTTATTGTTCTTTTCCTATGCCTTGGTGTGTTAAGCTTTGCAAATACCCCAAAAGCTGTCCTAAAAAACATTAAAGGAAAAGTAGAAGTAAAAACAGCTACAAATCAATCCTGGACACCTGCAAAAGAAGGTATGGATATTCAAACTATGACCACAATTTCTACTGGTTTTGATTCTTCGGTTACTCTTGAAATGGCAGATACTACTATTTTTGTAAAGCCCTTAACAAGAATGACTCTTGACCAATTAATTGAACAACAGGGAACGGTTAAAACAAGTTGCTATCTTAGAGTTGGAACAGTTAATGCGTCAGTAAAATCAGCAGAAGGTGTTAAACAAGACTTACAAGTTCAATCACCCTACTCTACCGCTTCTGTGCGTGGAACGGTTTTTGAATTTGATGGATTAAAACTGAAGGTCCTTGAAGGTCGTGTTGCTTTAATTCCCGGACGACCAGAACGTATAATTCAAAAACCTACTGTTTTAGAAGAAGATGAAACTACAAGGGAAGAGGCACCAGAAATGGCTGAAGTAGCAGCACCAGTTCCAGACCCAGATTTCTCCAGAGACTTTGCAGGATCTCCAGATATAACAGCTGATGCAAACCAAGAAGTCCTTGTAAGCGCTGGTGTTCAGGCAGAAATTAAAATACAAAGAACAGGACCACTTAATACAAGTGTTTCTAGCGATGAAGATGCTAAAAAGAAACAAAGTTCGGTTACAACTTCAGATTCTCGTTCTAATGCAGGCTCTGAGGCTAGCAAAACCAAACCAAACGCTACTCCAAAATATGGTAGCGTTGTAATTACTATTACAGAACCATAAAAGGGAGGAGTTTTATGAATAAACTAATAAAGCTTATTACAAGCATAGCCATTATTGCGGTTCTTCTATTAACCCTATCCTGCTCTTTTTCTAAGCAAGATGAATCAGGTAGCTTGGTACTCCCATCTCCTCGTGCTGCAATGCCAGAAGTAAACACAATAATTCGCTATAGCCTAGAAAGAAATGATTCTCCCGTTAAAATGAACGGGCAAGACGTAATAACGGTGGATTATACAAACTCTGTTGAAATCGAAAACCTTAACCCAGGCTCTGGCTATAAACTCTTAGTGTCTTATGGATACAAAGACGGAAATAACTTCAAAGTTACACATCTTAAAACCTCAGATTCCTTTTCCATAATGGCTGGAACCGCCACCGAAGTAAGACTAACCTTGGAGGCAGCCCCTAAATACGAATTTTTAACAACAAGTGGAGGACTATCCTCTGCGGTGTATATTAATGAAACACTTTACCTACTTGATGGAACAGATTTATTAACAATTACAAGCAACGGCACACCGGAAACTTTAACAGGCATCCCAGAGGGTGTAACCATCACCTCCCTATCTCGTGGCCTCACCTTTAACATGGACGGCACCACTGTAATCGAAGAACTCTGGCTTAACACCAACCAAGGCTTGTTCCACCCAAATTCCGCTGGAGGTGGTTACAAAAAAAATATGCCAGAGAATCTTTCTCCTGACATCAAGTTTTCAAAAGCAGTAGAAATTAAAGTCAAGGATGATCCAGAGTCCAATCCAGTTTCTTTTATTGTTGCAGTCTACTCTGGGGGAGGTAGTAGTCTTGGTCTCATTTTTGCAGAATCTCAAGCCGATTTTACTACGGAAGAACCTAGTGAAGACAACAACACATGGGAAACCTTAGATTCTATTGATTCTGAAGAAGCTGATGAAATACTTAAAAACATCAAAGGCGATATTATCCTGGACTTTGCAATTAACGACTCATCCGATTCTCTTGAAAATATCTACTACCTTGTAACACCACTTGGCACAATTATTGGTAGTGCAGATATTGCAGATATTGGGGAAGACACTGATTTTGTAAACCTTATTCTAGGATCAGATAATTCCTTAAAAATTGGAGATGGCTCACAGTCAATACGACGGGTTTCCAGTGCAGGAAATAGTGTCTACGTAGCACCAGATAAAGGTGTCTATGTTGCAAACATCTCGAAAATTGCAGGTTCTCGGGGAAAGCCCACAGAAGGTGGATTTACCTTAGTTTCTGGCACCGCAAACCGAAAAATTATACAACTTAGTTCTATTGAGTATAACAATCCCGATAACAGCAATGACGTGTACACCGCCGCTGTAACAGATAAAAACGCAGTTCTTATTATTAAAAATGATGTTCTCCTCACAGAAATTCCAGCTACTGCCGGTATGCCAAATAAGGCAGAACCCTACTTTTATGACGATGGCAACTTGCAACTCATCCTTTCGGGGACTAATGGTTCTGTACAATACACCGTTGTTGCTGAATAAAGGCTACTGAAAAAGCACACAGCAAAGTGACGAAATGAATCTGCAAACACCACTTAAAAGAGGTAAAACTCTATTAGGTGGTGTTTTTTATCTTCTTAATTAACTATTCGCCATTTTCCCTCTTGCCGAGTAAATCGTGAAGATGGAACTTCCAGCAAACGACCATCTTCTCCAGACATTTTTATCATTGATGTTATGGGATTTACTTCTGTTACGCGGAAATTGGTTCCATCATAAAAAATTCTAACACCTTCATTTGGAAGCATTTTTCGAGATTCTGTATACCATTCATGTTCATAGGATAAACAACAAAGCAAACGACCACACTGGCCAGATATTTTCATTGAATTAAGAGATAGGTTTTGATCTTTAGCCATTCGGATTGAAACAGGGCGCAATCGGTCAGAAACTGCATGACAACAATAAGGACGCCCACATACACCTAAGCCTCCAGTAATACGAGACTCATCTCGGACTCCAATCTGTCGCAATTCAATGCGCATTTTAAATACAGAAACTAAATCTTTGACTAGCTCTCTAAAATCAACACGATTTTCAGAGCTAAAGAAAAATAACACTTTTTGTTCTTCTAGCAAGTAATGAGTAGCTATCAATTTCATTTCCAAATGATGCAACTCAACCTTTTCTTGAAAAATTTTAAATGCTGCATCCTCTTTTTTTCGCAGTCCCTTTAATCGCTCTAAATCATCTTCAGTAGCTTTTCGTTCAATTTCAAGAATATCAGATGGTCGTATGCCAATAGGTGTATTTGAAATGCCTAACACAAAGGCTAAATCTTTTCCATATCGGGTTGGAATTATTACTCCATCACCTGCTACCAAAGTCATATCTTCTGGGGCTGTAGCATACAAACCCTCACTAGAATATTCTAACTTTAATTTGAACAGCGGACTAGGAAAAACATAGTCTCCTAAATCTTGTTGTTCCAGAGAATCTTGATCCTCTAAAGCTGCTAAATCCTCATTAGATAGTGCATCTATATCACTTTCAAAAACATCACTCATTAGAACCCCTTTAAATGGTCAGGACAACAAATTTACTACCAAACCATTTATTTCGTCGATTTTTGCCAGTATTTGAATCTGCTCTGTCTGGTTGAACAAAATACCGGCAGCAAGTTCATCCAGTTTGGCATTAATTGTTTCTATCATCACATGAGGAGCAGGATTCATGTTCCTTCGTGTTTTACGCCTTTGTGTTGTTTCTACAGAATAAGAATGTTTAACAACAAAGGTCATAAACTGTGATAATTTGTTACGATAGTCTTTAAAATCGTCCATTGTAGGATTGTTCTTTAAGGTATCCCCTGCAGAATACACAGAATCCCCTAAATATTGAAGTATTTCATCTATTGATTTTTTTCTTAATTCAGGAGGTAAAGAAATATCATTTTCGAAAGATACTTCTTCTCCTTCTTCTAGATTAGCGTTCTCTAAAAAACGAGAAAACCCTGTTTTTTTAATATCTTTGGAATCTTTTTTTTCATTTTTTTTAATCTGATTACTACCCGGGATAGAAAAAAAAGGTGATACTCCTAAAGGGTCAATTCCTGGCATTAATCAGAAACCTTTGTGAAAACAGATTTTGATCGAATTGCTTTTACATCTTGCCAAAGTCTTTGTGCATCAGAAAAAGATGCTGCATCTTCTAAAGAAATACAATAGCCGTGAAATAACACTTGATCTTCTACTTCTTCAGTTATCGGGGACTTGGTAACAAAACG
>CALNCH010000064.1 GCA_937875245.1 uncultured Spirochaetaceae bacterium | reverse complement strand
CCTTGGCCCAAAATAGCCACAGCCAAACCATCTCGGAAGGTTAAGAGGTTTTTTGCATCGCGATCACAAAATCCACCTGCTTCTCTATATTGTGCTCTAAAAGTTCTGTCTGAAATATGTTCAAAAAGCATTCCATCAATGTACCGATTAAGTCTTTCATTAATAATTGTACACAAAGGACATCCATCTTTTTCACAAGCCTTTTGTAAGGCAAAATAATTTACATGTTTTTCTACTGCCATAAAAAGATTGTACAAGATAAAGAAACTGGATTCAAGCATCTGTAAAAAGATATGTTGCATATCAACCTAAAACAGGTACTGTATAGACAAAAAAATGCACCTCTGAAAACGGTATTCTTATTTTATCAGGGGTGCATTTTTTATGTGCGCAATACTATAAGGTTTTATTTTATTCTATTAAAATAATCTTTCGTGAGTTTTACTACTACACCAGACAAAGCTAATAAAGCAATAATATTTGGAATAGCCATTAAACCATTAAAAATATCAGCAATGGTCCAAACAGCAGATACGGTCATATACGGACCAATACAAACTGCAAGAATATATAACCATCTGTATACTTTTACTGCTTTTTTACTACCTTTTGATAAATATTCAACGCATCTTTCACTGTAATAATCCCATCCTAAAATAGTAGTAAAAGCAAAAAATACCAAACAAACCATTAGGATGAAAGGAACTAAAGAACCACCAAAAGGTAATGCAGATGAAAATGCATTTGAACTAACTGCAACACCATTTAAGCCAATATTCCAAGAACCTGAAATTACTATAGTTAATCCAGTTATTGAACACACTATAATAGTGTCAAGGAAAGTACCTGTCATAGAAACAAGACCTTGGCGAACAGGTTCATTTGTTTGTGCAGCAGCTGCTGCAATAGGAGCGCTACCTAATCCTGCTTCATTGGAGAAAATACCTCTAGCTATACCTTTTTGCATAGCTACTATCATAGCTCCAAGAGCTCCACCCGCTACAGCCTTTGCGCCAAAGGCACTTGTAATAATTAAACCTAATGCTTCAGGAATTTTTGTTACATTTGCAATTAATACTGTCAAACCTAATAGGACATAGAGAACAGCCATAAATGGAACAATAATTTGGGCAACATTTGCAATGCGTTTAATTCCCCCAATAATTACCAATCCAGTACACAAGGCAACAATTGCTCCTGCAATTACTACAGTCCAAGAATAATCCATACCAAATAAGTTTACTGTCCAAGTATTTAAAGGATCAAAAAAATTATTTACTGCACTGGTGATACCATTTACCTGAGTAAAAGTTCCAATACCAAATAAACCTACCATAGTTCCAAAAAATGCAAATAGTTTAGCTAACCATTTCCATTTTGAACCCATACCTTTTTCAATGTAATAAAATGGTCCACCTAAAACATGGCCATTTTCTTCAACAGTTCTGTAATGAACAGCTAAAACGCCTTCAGCATATTTGGTAGCCATACCAAAAAGGGCTGCTACCCACATCCAAAATAAAGCTCCAGGTCCACCTGCTACAATTGCAGTTGCAACACCAACAATATTTCCAGTTCCAATAGTTGCAGACAAAGCAGTACATAATGCTGCAAAACTGGTTACTTCACCATGACCAGAATCTTCATTCTTGACCATATACTTAAGAGCCAGACCTAACTTGCTAATCTGTAAGCCCTTCAATCGAATTGTTAAGAAAATTCCAACTGTAAGAATAGCTACAATTAGTGGGATTCCCCATACCAAATCGTCAATAAAAACGAGTAATGAATTGATTTTTTCAAACATTGAGGTAGTTCCTCTTTAAAAATAGTAGAGCCGGTATCTTATTATCATACCGGCTCTCTAAAGAGTAGAACGTGCATATTTATAAAATGCTCTGTCCTTTGTGCCTGAGAGATTGGAATAGAAGCTTGCGCTTACCGCTAAACCGTACACCTTCGGCGCTTTGATAATCTTTCGACGAAGGATTTCAAAGACTCTCCAGAGAGTTGCATAAATATACCATTTATATTGTATGTTAATCAATACCGAGATTCTAATCTGTTCATATTTTCTTTTAAAATATATAAACGTCTTTTAAGTTCTCTCACTTGATCCAAAGAACTCATAATTTTTGATTGCATATAGATATCTGCTAACATACCATCAAAAACGAAATCGGCAAAAGTTGAAAAAGTACCCATTTCCATTCTAAAATCAGTAGGAATAATCACTTGAGCAAGTTCTCTTTGTAAGTGTTGTAAAAGTATATTTATTCGATTCATTAAATCAGAAGCAGAGCTTAGCTTAGTATGTTTAATAATATCGGTTATTAAACCACCTCCTAAAATATCAAAGAACCCCCAGTTTCTTGCACTTGAGAATTTTTGTTCGGCTTCTTCTGTAAGAGGTATTAATTCATTGAGAATTATTTGTACATCACGTATTTCTTTTTTATTTTCACTCATATTTTTGATAATATCATAAACTATATTTTTAGGCAAAAGAAAAGGACTGATTGTATTCTTTTCAATCAGTCCCAAATACTTGTAATCTAACTTACAGGTTAAACTCAGTATTTTTTAGTTTTCATAATATGCAATATTCTTTTCCCCAGAGTTTGAATCAAAAGGATCTTTTTGTGCAAATTCCATACTCCATGTTAAAGGACCATAAGAAGTAGTTACGTATTCTACTTTTCCTTCTTCTAAATAGGTCTGTAATGCTGCTTTTGCAATAGCATCAATTTCCCCTTGCAAATCATCATCTGCGTAAAGTTTTCTGATTTCATTACGATATTCTACAGACATAGAGCTGATATCTGTCCCCCAGTTAGATACGTCTAAACCCTTAGATTGAAACCAAGCTAAAACAGCATCTGGAGTTTCTACAGTTAAAGGCATTACTTTTTCACCTGCTGAAAGAACAGTGGATGAAAAATAGACTGGTTTTGCAGCAAATACTGTTGCAGTAGATGCTACAAGAACCATTGCTAATACAATAATTGTTTTGATTTTTTTGTTGGTCATTTTGACCCTCCTAAATAAGTTTGTTGCAGTTGTTGTTGCTTATCTGCTTTACATACTGAAATATAACTTATAGGAGAGTCCTGTACATTAATGGTATTATAATTACCTTAAAAATGAAACTTAAAGTTTACTGAAACTATATTTAAGGTTTCTATCGTAAACTAAGTATTAAATCTAATAGAGAGTCTAACTTCTCATGAGTTAACAAAGGATTTAAAAGGGTAAATTTTAAATGTACCATGCCATTAAAAACGGTTTGCCCAATTACAATTCCCTTTTCATGTATCAAAGAACGACGAATACCTTTATTGAGTTCATCAATTTGTTCTTCTGATAACTGTTCTTCTTTTTTAGATAATACTCTGAATACAACAGAACTAATTTCAGGTTGGGTTACAGGAGAAAAATCTGCACTTTTATCCAAGCGAGAATAAACATAAGAAGCATTATCAATACAAGTGTTGATAAGCTTAGACATGCCATTTTGTCCCCTAACTTGAAAAGCTACCCACACTTTTAACGCATCAAAACGTCTAGTGGTTTGCAAAGATTTTCCTACCAGATTAGTATATCCATCCTCTTCATCTTCTTCTCTATTTAAGTAATCTGCGTGTAATTCTAATGGTTCAAAATGATCAGTATTTTTTACTAAAATAGCACTACAGCTTATAGGAAGTAAAAACATCTTGTGAAAATCAACAGTAATAGAATCACAAACACTTAGATTACCCATTCGATTTTTATAGATATCAGATAACACTAACCCACTACCATATGCTGCATCAGCATGAAGCCACATACCATAAGTGTCAGCAATATTTCGTAATTCAGATACTGAATCAATTGAACCGTAATCTGTTGTTCCAATAGTTGCAACTACGCAAAAAGGAATATTTCCCTCTTCCACGTCTTTTGCAACCAACTGGGCCAAAGCTTTAGTATCCATTTTTTGATATCTATCAACAGGTACTTTTACAACTGAATTATATCCTAATCCCAATAGATGAGCACTTTTTTCCATAGAAAAGTGAGAAATTTCAGAAGTATATAATCTAAACTTTCTATAAGTCTCTGGAAGTCCATATTTTTTTACATCATGTTGTAAAGTATTATTGCAAAACCAATCTCTGGCTAATGTGATTCCTGTTAAGTTTGACTGACTACCTCCAGAAGTAAAGCAACCGTCTGCAATTATACCTTTGGAGGAATTCATATTGTAACCATACATGGTACAAAGTTTTTCAACAACAGCAACTTCTACTTCAGTAGCAACTGGAGACTGATCCCAACTATCCATAGACTGATTAAAAGTAGATAAAATCAACTCA
>CALNCH010000063.1 GCA_937875245.1 uncultured Spirochaetaceae bacterium | reverse complement strand
ACTTTTGAAACTTGGGGAAAAGAAAACCCTGAATTAAAAAAAGAATGGGATGCCTATTGGGCAGGAGATATTTCTTCTTCTGTTGAGTTCCCTGCTTATAAAGTAGGAGATTCTTTAGCAACACGTACCGCTTCAGGTGCTGCCTTACTTGCCTTTAGTAAACAAAATTCTTTTATTATAGGTGGATCTGCTGATTTGCAGGGGCCAAATGCAACGAAGCTTGCAGATACTTCAGATTTTTCTGCCACTAATAAAGGTGGTCACTATATTCGTTTTGGTATTAGAGAATTTGCAATGGGTTGTATGGTAAATGGTATTGTGCTTCATGGTGGTTTAAAACCTTTTTGCGCAACTTTTATGGTTTTCGCTGACTATATGAGACCTGCACTTCGTTTGGCAGCTTTGATGAAACTTCCCGTTATCTATGTATTAACCCATGATTCTATTTTTGTTGGAGAAGATGGGCCTACTCATCAACCAATTGAAACTATCTCTGCTCTCCGAGCTATTCCTAATGTCCAAGTATTACGGCCAGGGGACGCAGAAGAAACCTTTAGATCTTGGGAAATAGCACTACGAAGTAAAGACCATCCTGTTTGTTTAGCATTAACAAGACAAAACATACCTGTATATACAAAAGAGGATCCAGACTGGAAAAACACAATGGAATGTGGTGCATATATTGTTAAAAAAGGCTCTGATGATCCAGAAGTAACAATTTTAGCTACAGGCTCTGAGGTTTCCATGGCTTTAAAAGCTGCTGAATTGGTACCGACGAAAACAATTCGAGTAGTATCTGTTGTAGATCGAGAGCTGTTTTACAAACAACCTGATACCTTTCGACAAACAATTATTGGTAAAAATAATCGGGTAGTAGTTGCTGAAGCTGGAACACGAATGGGGTGGGAAGGTTTTGCTTCTTCACGGAATGATTTGTTCTGTATTGATCGATTTGGTGAATCAGCCCCTGGTGGAGATGTTGCAAAGGCCCTAGGCTTTACAGCAGAAGAATTGGCAACTCTTATTTCTAAGTAAGAGATAAGAACTAAATTTTACCATAAAAAATCTGAATAAGGTGTGAATACGCCCTTTAAAGATAGATACCCCTTTTACTAAACAAAAGTAAAAGGGGTATTTTTGTATATTTGCCTTATTTTTTTGCCTTGTTTTTTTTATTTTTTATACCTAACACCAGTAACAAAGTTACTCCCCCTGCTATCATCAATAAGCAAAGAATTTGCCCGGTGGAGAGATTAAACCATGAAGTATTGAAATAAGTAGGAGAGTCAGGTTTAGAAACAATTCTGTAACCAATATCTGCATCAGGTTCTCGGAAATATTCTATGAAAAAGCGAAAAACACCATAACCTATGGTGTAAATTGCTGTTAAAAAGCCATGAAAGGGTTTATGCTTGCGCAAAAACCATAAAATGAGGAATAACACCACTCCTTCAAAAAGGGCTTCATAAAGCTGACTAGGATGTCGGGGAAGGTTAACTAATTTAACTCCTTCTGTTATGGCAATTCCAGTTTCTTTCGCAATTTGTTCAACCCATGGAATGGAAATTGAAAATTTTTGGGCACCAGGAAATACGATTCCCCAAGGGGCTGTGGTAATTCGTCCATATAATTCTGCGTTAAGAAAGTTTCCTAGACGTCCAAAGCTATAACCAAGTGGGATAGAGACAGCCATTGCATCAATCCACTGGAAGACAGGTAGTTTTTTTCTGATACACCAAATTACCATTCCTAAAAAACCACCAATAAACCCACCGTGATAGGACATTCCTGCAAGTCCGGTAAAGTTTCCAGATTCATCAAAAGGCCAAAAAATTAACCAAGGTTTTTGCCAGTATAAACCAGATTGATCATATACCAGGGTCGAAAAAATGCGGGCTCCGATTAAAAGCATTAAAATACCAAAAGCAAAAAAACTATACATATCATCTTCTGTTGCTTTTTTGTCTAAAGTATCTAACTGTCCTTCTTTTAGTAATCGTTTAAATATTAATAAAGCAGTGCCAAAGGCAAAAACGTACATAAGTCCATACCAACGTATTAACCCAAGAAAAGGAACTCCTGGGAAAATTTCGGGATGAATCCATGAGGGGTAATTAAGAGAGAGTAACATAATAATCCTTTAAATTTTATAACCCTGAGAATGGGCTTTTACTAATTTCGATTTTAATAATAAATTTTCTTTTCGTAATTGAGTAATCTCATATTGTTGTGATTTTATGGTATCAGCTAAGTCTGAGGCGGTTACCGCTCCTGTGCCAATTAAATCTTCAATGTAGGACATTTTTGATTCGTAATCTTCTGCAACCTCAGACTCAATCTTTTGAAAAGTATCAAGAGGTAATCCATCCTCATCAAAACACATTTCATTAGTTTGTAAAATACGATCTGTAATTCTAAAAACTGCTTGAGATAAAATAGATTGAGGCTTGAAAATAGTAATTGGTAATCGGGAAGATAACGCAACGTCTTGCATAGGATCGTGATATACCACTCCTAAATGTTCCAATTCAATTCCTAAATATTCAGTACATGAACGGCGAATTTTTTGAGCCTTATCTGCGTCTTTTGGATCTTGAATCATGTTTAAAATAAGGCGGGGTTTAAACTGTCTCATTCGTTGTTGAAATATAGCTGTGTTTTCCGGATCTAGCTGAGCTAAGGTTTCTGTTAGTTTTGGAATATATAAGCGTTGCAATGAAGATGAGTCTGTTTTTAACTGCTCTAAATATTGATAAGCCTTGGAATCTTTTTTAAAAGAATTATACATCAGGCGAAAGACTACATTTTTCAAAAACAGATAGCCATTTAAAGTAGCGGTTACAGTAGGAGCTGTAACTAAAATTCCTTGAGGAGATAATAAAAATAAATCTAAGATAGTAAGGTGAGTTCCTGCTCCTAAGTCTAAAATCAGATAATCACAGTTACAACTTTGAAATTCTTTAAACAGATTGTTTTTTTGTTGTATGGAAAGAGCTGTTAGACCAGGTATCTCAGAATCTCCTGCAATAAATGACACGTTTTTATAATCAGTTAGTGTTATGCTTTCCTCAAAAGTCGTTTCACCAGTAAGATATGTGCCTAATCCTGTTTTAGGAGCTTGCTGTCCAATTGCTAAATGTAAGTTTGAAGCCCCTAAATCTAAGTCTGCTAAAATAACTTTTTTCCCAGATTTACCTAGGGCAATGGCAATATTTGCAGATAAAAGGCTTTTTCCAACCCCACCTTTTCCGCTCGCTACAGGAATAATTTGCATTTCATACCTTCCATAAAGAAAACACTACTGAAATTATACCATCAAAAAGGAAAAATATCACTAGATATATAAGGTGTCTAAGAGAATAAAAGTCATTTAATGCTCCATATCCTTGGGCGTATGGAAAGTCAGCATATATATATCCTGCTAAGCTGATGAGTGATAGGATTTTTACAAGTACATACAGTTTTTGAAAAGGAGAGTCTTCTTCTTTTTCTTTCGTTGCTAAAAAATAAAGAAATAGTAATGGTAAAATTAACAGAGGAACTGAGACATACCAAGAGGCAGGTAAAATTTCAATAGCAGATTCTGGTCGTATTGTAAGGATGCAAAAAATACGGACTACTTCATACACAAAAAGAGATACAAACACAATTTTTTTCTTCATAAAAAAAGTCTACGCAACAAATGAGATAGGGTCAAGTAGTATACGTGTTGACAATTTTTTCCTACAACGTAAAATGAAGGAATGGAAAAAAAGAATAATAAGGGATCTGTTCCCTTTCTTGGTGTTTTAGCAGCTATTTGTTTTGCTTTTTTTGTTTGTTTTATTCCAGCCGGATATGCACAAACTCCTGCTTCAAATGTAGAAAAAGAAACAAAA
>CALNCH010000062.1 GCA_937875245.1 uncultured Spirochaetaceae bacterium | reverse complement strand
TACCAAAATTCTTTATAGTTTTACAAGTAAAAAAGAATAGCCACAAACCCCACACAAGTGAAATCCGTGGCTATTTTCAACAAAACCTTACAAAAGGTTATTTATCGTCGTCTACAACTTCATAGTCAACATCATCTGCTTTACCAGAAGTAGGACCAGCATTTGTGCTACCCATATCAGGTCCTGCACCACCCATATCTGGGCCTGCCCCTGCACCTGCAGCTTGTTGCTGTTTGTAAACTTCTTCTGCAATTTTGTAAGATGCTTGCTTTAACTCTTCTGTTTTAGCTTTAATATCTTCTACATTGTCTGTAGTCAAAGCTTGTTTAAGAGCTGCCACTGACTCTTCGATTTTCTGTTTATCTGCAGCACTTACTTTATCTCCTAAGTCTTTAAGAGTTTTTTCTGTTGCATATACCATTGAATCTGCTTCGTTGCGAACATCAATTTTTTCTCGTTCTTTCTTGTCAGCTTCTGCATTAGCTTCTGCTTCTTTTACCATTCGATCAATATCAGTTTCGCTTAAACCACTTGAAGATTCGATGCGAACACTTTGCTCTTTTCCTGTTCCCAAGTCTTTTGCAGATACGTGAACAATACCGTTAGCATCAATATCAAAAGTAACTTCAATTTGTGGAACTCCACGAGGAGCAGCTGGAATACCTACCAAGTCGAATCGACCTAAGGTTCGGTTTTGTGCAGCCATTTCCCTCTCGCCCTGAAGAACATGGATTGATACAGCTGTTTGGCCATCTGCAGCAGTTGAGAAAATCTGGCTCTTACGTGTAGGAATAGTTGTATTTCGGGGAATAAGTTTTGTAAAAACTGCTCCCATTGTTTCAATTCCTAATGAAAGAGGGGTTACGTCAAGAAGAAGAACGTCTTTTACGTCTCCACCTAAAATACCACCCTGAATTGCAGCTCCCACAGCAACTGCTTCGTCTGGGTTAACACCCTTTGAACCTTCTTTACCAAAGATTTCTTTTACTGTCTGCATAACTTTTGGCATACGGGTTGAACCACCAACCAAAAGGACTTCGTCAATTTTATCTGCTGTAACACCAGCATCTTTTAATGCTTTCAAACATGGTTCTTTTGTTCGTTCCAAAAGATCTTCTGTCATTTGTTCAAACTTTGCACGTGTCAAAGACTTCTGCAAGTGTTTTGGACCTGAAGCATCTGCAGTAATAAAAGGCAAGTTGATTTCTGTTGAAGACTGTGCAGAAAGTTCAATTTTTGCTTTTTCGGCTGCTTCACGTAATCGCTGTAATGCCATTCTGTCTTGTGAAAGATCAATTCCAGAATCACCTTTAAATTCAGCAATTAACCAGTTAATAATCTTTCTATCAAAGTCATCTCCACCTAAGTGGGTATCACCGTTGGTTGATTTTACTTCGAATACACCATCTCCTAATTCAAGGATAGAAATATCAAAAGTACCACCACCTAAGTCATATACTGCAATCATTTTTTCATTTTTCTGGTCTTTGTTAAAACCATAAGCCAATGATGCTGCAGTTGGTTCATTAATAATTCGTTTTACATCAAGACCGGCAATTTTACCTGCATCTTTTGTTGCTTGACGCTGTGCGTCGTTAAAGTAAGCTGGAACAGTAATAACTGCTTCTGTTACCGTTTCCCCTAAATAATCTTCTGCGGTTTTCTTCATTTTTTGAAGAATAAAAGCACTGATTTCCTGTGGTGAATATAATTTTTTGTCGATATCAATTCGAACATCTTCTCCATGATCAACCACTTTATATGGAACCATTTTTGCTTCACCAGTCAATTCGTTATATCGGTGCCCAATAAATCTTTTAATTGAGTAAACTGTGTTTTCAGGGTTTGTAACCATCTGGTTTTTTGCTGGCTGACCAACAACCCGCTCACCTTTAGCAGTAAAACCAACAATTGATGGTGTTGTTCTTCCACCTTCTGAGTTCTGAATAACTACTGGTTCTCCACCTTCCATTACGGATACACATGAGTTTGTTGTACCCAAGTCAATACCTATAATTTTTCCCATTTTATTTCTCCTATGCAACCTTAACAATAAATATAAATAAAAATATTATTTTGAAGCATCTTCTGCTTCATTTTTACATTCTTGAGTGCCATCTGGCATGGTAACCATAACCTTGGCATGACGGATAACACGATCTTTTAACATGTATCCTTTTAAATACACTTCTGCACAAACAGGCTCTGAAACAGGGCCTTCGTTTTTACCAATTGCTTCATGTTTGTTGTGATCAAATACATCTCCCTTTTCCCCATAAGAACTAAGATTGTATTTAGCCTCTAACAAACCCTTCATCTGCTTGTTAATCATCTTGATTCCATCAACAACTGGATTAGTTCCTTCTGTAGAAGTTGCTGATAACGCTCTGTCGAAGTCATCCAAAATAGCAATTAAGTCTGTTAATAAATTGGTATTTGCATAATCAAATGCTTCCTGCTTTTCTTTTAACATTCGCTTGCGATAATTTTCAAAATCTGCAGATTTACGCAAATACTGGTCTTTGTAATCAGTAACTTCTTTTTCCAGTTCTGCAATTCTGTCTTCTGGTGTCTTTTCTTTTAATTGTTCTTCACCAGTTTCAGAAGCCTCCTCTCCAGAGTTTTCTACAGTTTCCTGACTTTCTGTCTGATTTTCTGCTTCCTGGTTTGGCACTACTTCTTCTTTGATTTCTTCTTTATTAGCCATCACATCATCCTGCTTGTATTTCGTTATAGTAAAAATACTAAACCAAAATTTTATCGTCAATAAAAAAAGACTCTTTTTTCTATTTTCCTGCTACCCTATACAAAACATAGACAATTAAGCCAGCAAAAGCACAACAAAGACCTGCTAAAAGCCATAAAAATGCCAGATTCTGATATAAAATAACAAAGCCTGCTAAATAAGGACCTAGACACCGTCCAGATCCTTCAATAATTGGAACGATAGCATTAAACCTGCCACGATGATTTATGGGAGTATTATTAGCAATATAGTAGTTCATATTTGTTGCATTAATAATTTCTCCTAATGTCCAAAAAACGGTTAGAAGTGCTAAAGAAAGAATTGAATGACAATAGGCATAACCGGTAAAGCCTACTGCAAAAAAGGCACAAGCTAAAACTACATTTTTTAAAGCGTTAAATCTTTTTAACAAAGCCACAATAGCGGCATTAAAAAAAACAACCACTAAGGCATTGAGAGCCATCAATCTTCCAAAAATTATAGCACCCTGTTCACCAAACAAAGTTTCAGTATAAAGAGGGAGAGCAAATAAAGTTTGAGAATACGCCAGTCCAATTATTGCACTACATAAAGCTAAAATAAGGATTTGAGGACGAAATAGAAGAAACTCGAGTTTAAAGTACTTCAGATAAAGGATTTGAGGACGAGAAAACAAAGCTTTCAACAATCCGCCGTCATATACTTTATCTGAAGTACTTTTAACTCGAGTTTCTTCTATTTCTTCTCTTGTAGGTTTTGTTTCTGGAATAAAAATCATCATTAAAAGCACAGATAAAAAGCCTGCTATACCATTACCCCAAAACAACCAACGAGGAGAACGATAAAATAAAATACCTGCTAAAAGAGGGCCTACAGAATACCCTAAATTGTGTCCAAGATATCCTAAGGAAAAAGAAGCTTGTCTGTTATCTGGATTGGTAACATCTGTATGAATTGCTCCTCGAACGGGATCAGCAAATCCATCTATACACAAATAAAGTAATACTAACTTTGGTACTATTGGAGAAACTTCAAAAAACCCACAAACCCCAAGACATACAGAAACTAAAAGCTGAGAAAGAACCAGAACCTTTTTTCTTCCAAAACTATCAGCTAATTTTCCACCAATAATAGATCCTGGCACATAGGCAAGAGAAGCTAACATTAAAAAAGTTCCCGCTTCCACTGCGGTGTATCCAAGTAATTTGGTTAAATAAAGGGTAAGAAAAGGGTATACAAAAATACCCATACCATTAATTGTAGTAGCTGCAAAAATTACATAGGAAGCCTTAGGCAATCCCCTATATAACCTCATACATTTACTAATATACTTTTTAATTAAACTCATAAAATATCAATCTCTGGTCCTGATTGCCCCGCAAAAACTCTTATCTTACAAGTTTCCATACATACTTCTTCTACAAATAAAGGAATATCCATTGCAAAAGGTGATAACAAATCATCTGGATGATATGAAAGCTCTAACAAACACTCATATCCTAAAGAAATTTCTTTGTTGTTCCCTTCTCCTGCAGCAACTCGAGAAAAAGCACCTTGTAGTCGTATCATATCAAATAAAGCTGTATACAAATGAGAAAGTTGCTTTTCTTCATATTTTAATCTTAAGAAATGTAGCTGCATTTTCTCAATTTCTGAATGACTGGTTTTGTTTACATCAAAAATACCATTTTGAGAATCAGTTAAACTACAATGATTACACAATTGCCATTCCGCAAAATCGGTAAAAAACTGAGAAGGTCGAATTTTCAAAGGAGCTAGGGCTGCATTAAACCAAGGAACAGCACGTCCATATGAATAAAAAGTCACAACTGCAAAAATCATTCGTTCAAGATTTTTTATATCTTGAGTAGAAAGCTTTGCAGTTGGTTCCATAGTTTCTGTATTAAAATACAAGTGATTTGGATATAAAGTAATAAGAAAATCTAAGAGATCCCGAAATTCCCTTACACTTGCAAAAGGATTATCCCCTCCTTTTTGCTGTACTTCAAAACCAAAAACAAGACCAATATCATTTAAGAGGGCAGCTTTTCGAGATAAATTTTTTCTGTCTTGCCCATATACATAAAGGTGCAGAGAACAGAAAATATCTGCAAATGCACAGATAATCTCTTTATCTAAAATTGAGGGGTCAATATAAAATTGGAAAAACACTGAAGGTGCTTTTTCAGGAATAGCCACCAACAGCTGGAGGAATTTTTCCTTGTTTGAGGTGAGCAAGGGGTCATCTACAATTACTTGCAAAACACCTTTTTCAGCAAATGAATCTACCTGTTGTAATAGATCCCCTGATTTAAAGTGATATTCTTTTGTTTTCATTAATTATAATATGTTAATCCCATTTTTTTTGCACTGTTCAATCATACTTTTTGGCCAAGCACTAACTTGTGTTTCACCAATATGTGCTTTTCTTAAAAAATACATACACAAACGAGATTGCCCAATACCACCGCCAATAGTAGGTGTTAATTCACCTTTCAAAAGGCGGCTATGAAAATACAAGGTATCTCTATCTGTGCAGTTTCTTTCAATTAATTGATTTTTCAATGATTCAGGTGAAACACGAATACCCATAGATGAAAGTTCCAAAGAACTTTTCAGTACTGGATTCCAAACTAGTAAATCACCATTTAAGCCCCGGTGTCCATCTCCAGTCTCAGTAATCCAGTCATCATAGTCAGGTGCACGTCCATCATGAGATTGTCCATCAGCCAATTTTGCACCTATACCAATAATAAACACAGCCCCATATTTTTCAGCAATCGTGTTTTCTCTTTCCTTTGGAGTCAAACCTGGATATTGCTTTTGTAAATCATCAGCATACACAAAGGTAACTTCATCTGGCAAAGAGGGCACAATTATTGGATATCTGTCATAGATATAAAACTCTGTTCTCTTAAGACAGCGGAAAATCTTTTTCACGATATCCCTTAAATAAAAAACAGTACGTTCTTTTTCGTCTAAAGCCATTTCCCAGTCCCACTGGTCAACGTACAATGAATGAATATTGTCAAGTTCTTCGTCGGCTCTAATAGCATTCATATCAGTATAAATACCAAAACCTGGCTTCAAACCTAAATCTGTTACTTTTACCCGCTTCCATTTTGCCAAAGAATGAACAATTTCCATTTTTATATCGTCCATATCTTTTACTGGAAAACATACAGCACGCTCTACACCGTTTAAATCATCGTTTAATCCAGTTCCTTGTTGAACAAAAAGAGGTGCAGTTACTCGAGTAAGATTTAATTCAGTAGATAATGCTAATTGAAAAAAATCCTTTATCATCACAATTGCGTGTTCTGTTTCTTTTACAGATAAGAGTGATTTATAATTTGCAGGAAGGGCAAGATTTGCCATAGAAAAACCCCTAAAGTAGAATATCAGCCAGTTTATCACTTTTAAAAATCAATGACAATGGGAAGAAGACTGTTAATCCTTGTATAGCACTGTAACTGGCTTGCAACAAGTTTGTTGTAAATGATAGATTGTAAAGAAGAGGTATATATGACAAAAAAAACAGTAGGTATAATTTATATTTTAGTAGCAGTATTAAGCACCGTATTCATATCAGGATGTAAGTCTTCTAATGTGGTAATTGCCGAAGGCATAACAGAAGCAGAATTATTACAACTAGGACAAGACAGTTTAGACAAAAGCAATTACGAGGCCGCCAAACAGTATTATCAAGCAGCAATTGATATTTTCGGGGATAATCCTTCTTCTAGAATTATTTCACAATTTGAAATTGCCCATATGTATATTAAACAGGAAAAGTGGGAACTAGCTAAACCATTATTGGAAAACATTGTGTCTTCCTATGAAGATTCTGAATTAGGATCTCAACTTCCAGCAGAATACAAAAAGTTAGCAGAAATTGATTTAGCAAAAATCCCAGAATAAAAGGGTTATCGACCTCTGGTGCCTTTATCATCAGGGGTAATAATACAATCTATAGTAATATTTTTGTCTCGTGACATTTCTTCAATCATGGTTTTGTCACATTTAAGAACACCCCGAGGACTTGGATGGGGTTCTGCATCCCCAATCAGTATAATTTTTTTGATAGCACTTGGATCCCATTCATAAAAAGCGATTGAGGCATACAATGCTTCGTAAACAGCTTCTGGAATATCTCCTCCAATTATAGAACCTTGTTTAATCTTCATTTTATTTAAACCAGCAAAAAAATCATCATTATTAGTAGTAAAAGGATGATATTGAACCGGTAATTTGCCATAATTAAAACCTTCCGCGGTGTACCCATAATCTCGATAAAATAGTAGCCCTAAGCGAACATTGCCTCTTTTTTCTATTTCTTCAATTATTTGAGGAACTAAATCTCGTTTTAGAATTTCAATGTCATCCCACATACTGCCTGTGGCATCTATGGCAAACACTAGATCAATTTTTTCACTATATTCCATATTTCGTACCACTTTCATTACATCATCTACAAGGGTATCTGGCCCTTGCGAATAAATCATCATTCCACTAGCAATATCATTAAAAGCCAGTGCTGCATCAGGGTTATAATTATCTGTTAGTATAGGTTTTTCCTCTGGTTCAGGAGCAGGTGGAGGATTAAAATCAAACATAAACGGATTATCAGAAAAAGAACCTTGATAATCTGCATAGGTTTTTTCGAAAGTACGAATATTTATAAAAGTACCTGTTGATATAGTAATGATTGCAGACCTAGCCCAGGGATACCCATATTGAATTTGATTAGGAATATATATATGAAAAGCAGAGCCTAAAATAGGATGGAGTTCTGGAGTAGAATCTATTAAACTGTATTTAGCATATTCTGATTCTAAAAAAGCCCCATTGAGAAGACGTTTTTCATCACCATTAATGGAATTCCATTCCATTGCTCTGTAAGCGTAGTTTGTAGCCTTCCCATCTGCATCTCTGGTAGTCTCCGTCAAAAGGACAGAATGTACCCCTTCTTTTTGTCGAATAAATAAGTGGTATCCTGTATCACCATCCATTTCAAGCACTATGTCAGATGGGCTTACAAACAAATCAGCACCAAATAAATTAGTACAAAAAAAGATACAAAATCCTACATAGAAAATCCACATAACCACGCTTTTTGACTTTTTCATATTCTTTTATCGGCACTGTCTGGGATTTTTCTTAATTTTATGATACAATGACATCACTGTGACTAAAGTAAAGCCAAAAAAGGAAGAGGTTGAGTTTACAGAAGTTGACTTGGAAGAATTTTATGATCGGGATGAACTTGCCCAACAAACAGATGGCTTTTCTACTGATCTTATTGTTCTTACAGATACTGAACGAGAATTAGTAAACGAAATCTATGACAGACTTAAAACTATCTCACCAGAAACTCTTGTTGTACTTGCAGATCGGATTGCAGACTTAGAGCGTTTAACTGCAAATATTGATCATTTTCCTTCTTTACTGCAACAACAGTTTCTTGATACGGAATTGCGAACTCCTCACACCTTAATAGAATCCTTACTAACCGAACGCGAGGGTGATAAAATACTTCATCTTCCTTCAAAAGCTATCCTCGGTAAAGGGTTCTTAGTTGCTAAATTTCATGTATTTTGTTCTATGGCAAAACTTGCATCTGATTCTCATTTTGAAGAAAATTTAGTTACCCGAATTCGTTCTAGTAGCTTAGCAATTATGTTCACCATTATGGCAGAAGATGTGTATTTAAGTTTGATTGATCATATTAGTATATCTATTGACATACGACAAAAAGTAGCTTCAGAATTGCTTATTCTTTGGGAACACCGAGCAGATAAAAACGTAGCAGACATGGCTCCTGTTTTAGAAGCCGTTTGGAATGCAAGGCGAAAATTAGCACCTGCTTTTGGCACTATGGTGGGTACCAGTGAATTACTTCTTCTTTCAATCGAAATGGATGATGAATGGTGTAATTTTATTTCCACCAAATTAGGAGACTCTAACGTAAGTATGGCTATGGAAGAATTTCTTTTTGGTATTTCCTATGAAGAGATTCAGCAGGTTAAGCAGCAATTACGAGAAAAAGGACTTCATGCTGTTAGCAGAGACGAAGTTGCAGGATTATTAGGTAAAAAATCAGAATCATTTACACCTCTCGCAAAAGACGAATTTGACCCAAAAGGATTTTACCAACTATATTCTATAAGGCGTGATAACGCACGATCAAGACAACGATTACGATTACCAGGACCTCATTATACTTTAGAAGATCACTACATGAGATTTATACTGGAAAAACAGAAAGAGAGGCATTTTAATGACATCTAACCAAAACAAGCGGGTACCCTATCGCTTTGGTGAAAAACTCCGAATGGTACGAGAACGAAAGGGATATACGCTTAAAGTGGTAGCCCAAAGAGCAGGGGTAAGCGAAAGCCTTGTTTCACAAATTGAACGAAATAGAGTTTCTCCTGCCATCGATACATTACTTACATTGGCAGACGTTTTAGACATTAATCTTGAGTTTTTATTTGAAGAATATCGTCGAGATAGACCTGTAAAAATTATTAGAGCTGATGAAAGACGACGGATGGAAGAAGATGATGTGGTATACGAAGAATTAGCAAAACCAAATGAAAATGATGGCGAACATTCTTTAGAATCCTACATTGTTGAAATTCCAATAAATGCCAATACCCACCGAGGTTCTTACGGACACTTAGGAAGAGAATTAGGTTTTATCATTGAAGGAAAAGCCGAATTCCAA
>CALNCH010000061.1 GCA_937875245.1 uncultured Spirochaetaceae bacterium | reverse complement strand
ATACAAATCATAGTGCAAAAATAAATTCTTCGTATAGCTCCCAATATCCAGCACATTTACATATTGATTTATTACCCTCATTGCAAGGGTTTGGATGTGGGCGTAAGCTAATGGAAAAACTGTTTTCTACCCTTGCAGATAAGGGGGTTCCCGGTATACAGTTAGGTGTTGGTAAAGAAAATACAAATGCCCAAGGATTTTATACGAAAATGGGTTTTTCAATTCTAGAAGAAAAAGAGTGGGGATCCGTTCTAGGACACAAACTAGATGCTTATAATCTCAAGGTCTAAGCCTAAATAATCTGCCGCTTTTTTCCCTCGTTCTTGTAGCATTTTCGATTTAGAGGCATTCGATTCTTCTACTTTCGGAAGAAAAGTTCCGTCCTTTGTAAAAATAGCACATTCCATTCGGTATAATTTTTCTTTTCCATGGTAGATACGGACTATTTGAATTTTTTCAATATTGCTTATAGGGGTGGTAATTTTTTTTGTTAAAAAACCAAAGCCACTAATACAGGTTAGTACATTATTCTTATTGTCAAAAATCCAAGCATCTCGGAGTGTTACCCCGCCGAGACAAAGTAATAAAATTATTATTTCAATAAAATTTATTGAATGTTCCATAAAATGCAAAGCTATTACTGCTACAATAACAGCGGTAATTATGCTAAAAAAGATTCGATACAAGGGATGCACAGTCCAAATACCACGTCCTTTTTTATCTACGAAAAATAATGCCATCAATCCCATTACAGTGTCCTTAAAACAGTTGGTAAATCATAAATAGAGGTTATTTTTGCATAAGGAGTTGCCTCTCCTAATTCTTCTATATCCAATAGATTTTCAGCATCAATTAACACACTTTTCCCTCCAAGATGATTATACCCACGAATATATTTAGGATGATCATCAATAAAAAGTGTTTCATCAACAGTGAAGTTTTTTTCTAAAATTGGTTTTAAATATGCCTTAGAGTAAGGTTTGCCTTGAAAATTGTTTGCAGTAATGTCATAAATACCATCAAATAAATCGTAGACATCAAGGAGTTCTAAGGTTCTTTTTGCATGAACCATAGGCGCATTGGTCAGTACTGTCATGTGATAGGTTTTGCTTAAATCAAGTAAAAAACGTCTGAGCTTTGGATCGTAAGAAATCTCTTTTGTTTCAGATTCTGGATGAATGAAATTAAAATAACTATCTACATCTGTTAAATTTCGTTCTTTTTGCAACCATTCTAGGGTAGTTCCATAATGAGGAAGACGATCTAATCGTTCCTTTTTTGCTTCCTCGTAGCTTAAACCGGTAAATTGTGATATAAATGTTATCATTCTATGGTTCATACAAGTCTCAATCTTGTCTGTTGAAGGATACAATGTATTGTCCATATCGAAGAGCAGATTTCTAATCATATACGCATTACTGTATATTATTCCTGGTTAAGAATCAATTAATTACTTAGTTTTTTTACGGAGAAAGACGTGAACTACAATATGGTGAAAGGAAGTCAAAGATATTTTGGTAATTTGACTTTTTATAAGAAAGCTTTAGCTTTAGCGTTACCAGTAATGGCACAATTATTAATTCAAAATATGGTTTCTCTAATCGACAATTTTATGGTTGCTGGATTAGGGGATATTAAAATGTCTGGGGTAAACATTGCTGGCCAGATAAACTTTATTTTTATGGTTTTTATAAATACCTTATGTGTATCTGCCGGTATTTTTATGTCCCAGTTTAATGGTGCAAAAGATTCTAAGGGTATGCAACAGTCTTTTCGTTTTAAGATTATTGTATGTAGTTTTTTTGCTATTCTGTATACTCTTTTTTGTCGTTTTATACCTGAGAAAGCTTTGTCTTTAATGGTTCATGGAAATTCAGCCGCCCCAGAAATTATTGATGAAAGTGTAAAATACATGGAAATAATTGCTTGGACCTGGATTCCTATGGTACTGTCCAATGCAATTGCATCTTCCTTGAGAGAAATTGGAAGGGTAAAACAGCCTCTTTTAATTTCAGTAGTAGCCACAATTACAAATACTTTTTTTAACTGGGTTTTTATATATGGAAACCTAGGTTCTCCTCGTATGGAAGTAAAAGGTGCCGCAATTGCTACCATTATTGCTCGAGTTGTAGAAGCTATAATTTTTATAATCTTTTTATATAAAACAAAGCCACCCTTCTTTTCTCGATTAAGAGAAATATTTAAAGTGAAAATTTCTTTATTTATTTCAATTTTAAGAAAATCAGGATTAATTCTTGTTTCTGAAATGATATGGGTTTTATCCGAAACCGTAACTACTGCTTTGTACAATAGTCGGGGTGGGGCAGAAATTGTGTCTGGTATGTCAGCCGGTTTTGCCTTGGCTAACCTTTTTTACATTTGTTTTAGTGGTATTCATACTGCAACAGGTGTTATTATGGGTGGCGCTTTAGGGGCTGGAAGGTTAGACGAAGCACGGGTACAAAAGAATTGGTTGTTAACTGGAGCTTTGTTTTTTGGTATTTTTATGGGTATATTGGGTTGTTGCACAATTTTTCTTATTCCAATTGTGTTCGGTAATTTAAGTAGTGTAGCCCAGGTGGTAACCCGGGGAATGGTATTAGTAAATGCCTTTTATATGCCTGTTTGGGCTTATGTAAATGCGCAGTTTGCAGTATCTCGTACCGGAGGTGATGCAATGATGGGAGTGGTTGTAGATGTTTTTACTAATACTCTTTTGGTAATTCCTGGAATGTTTGCACTTACCTATTTAACACCAATAGGCCCTGTAGGTATGTATGCTATAATAAAGATAAGTGATTTTGTAAAAATTTGTATTGCTCATTTTTGGCTTAAAAAAGAAAAATGGGTTACTAATTTAACAGTATAAAGAGGCAATAAATGAAAGATCCAAGAATTGATCAGTTGGCAAAAAATTTAGTTAACCACTCAATTAAGGTACAAAAAGGGGAAAAAGTATTAATTCAATGTAACAACAATGAACCGACATTGATTAACGCTTTGGTTCGAGAAGTGTATGCAGTTGGTGCATATCCTTTTGTTTCTCTTTTAGATAAAACTATTGAAAGAGAATTGTTACTTGGGGCTACTGAAGAACAAATACGTATTAGAGCAGATATTGAGTTACACGAAATGTCAAAAATGGATTGCTTTATTGGTTTTTCTTCTTTGAGAAATCAAAGTTGCTGGTCCGATGTTCCCCAAGAAAAAATTGATATGTATTATTCAATTTATTATTCTGCTGTTCATATGAAACAGAGATTAAACCATACTCGTTGGGTTGTTTTTCGATATCCTTCTCCTTCTATGGCTCAGCTTTCTGGTATGAGTGAAGAAAGTTTTGAAGAGTTTTTCTTTAAAGTATGTAATCTTGATTACACCAAAAGGTCTAAGGCAATGGATCCTTTAAAAGCACTTATGGAAAAAACCGATAAGGTACGAATTGTCAGTCCAGGAACTGATTTATCTTTTTCTATTAAAGGTATGAGTGTTATTAAATGTGACGGTAAAATGAATATTCCAGACGGTGAAGTGTATTCTGCTCCAGTAAAGAATTCTGTAAATGGATATATTACATATAATACTCCTAGTTTAAAAGATAGTTTTGTATATGATAATATCCGTTTTGAATTTAAGGATGGTAAGATTGTTAAGGCTACGTCAAATAATACAGACAAGATAAATCAAGTATTAAATACAGATGAGGGAGCTAGGTATATTGGAGAGTTTGCTATAGGAGTAAATCCCTATATTCTTGAACCTATGAAAGAAACACTTTTTGATGAAAAAATTGCTGGTTCTATTCATTTTACACCAGGGAATTCTTATGATGACTGTGATAACGGTAATAAATCAGCTATTCACTGGGATTTAGTTTTAATTCAACGTCCTGAATATGGGGGTGGAGAAATATGGTTTGACGATGTTTTGATTCGTAAAGATGGTAAGTTTGTTCTTCCTGAATTACAAAATCTTGACA
>CALNCH010000060.1 GCA_937875245.1 uncultured Spirochaetaceae bacterium | reverse complement strand
TGCAGAGCAAGGATTGGATGATCCTTCTACAGTGGAAGATTTTGATTATCCAGAGGATGCAGATCCTGAAGCAGTAGAAATCTTCAAAGAAGCTTACTTGGAAGGTATTGAAAAATACAACAATCAGTTTGATGACGAAGAAGAAGAGTGGGATTAAAACCTGTAAAGACAAGAGCGTATACACTCTTGTCTTTTTTTATAGGCTATAATAATGGCCTTGTTTTGCAAAGCCTGCAAAGCCGTCATTTTCTGGAGAAAATTTTTCATAATTGTCTCCATAGTGACAAAGGTACATTTTTTTTCGAATTTCTAAAGGGAGGGTTAGTAATTCTTGATAAGAAGCATGAACTCCACCTGTAAAAAGCTGACAATCATGAAAAATGGTATCTATCTTAGGAAATCTTTTTTCTATCAATGAAAATAAATCTGGGTCAAATCTGGTATCAGCTGTAAACAGAAGGGTGTCGTCAATAATTAATCCATATGAAATAAAAGAATTCTCCCAACTACCAGCATTGTCTGGAATATGCTTTGTTCTAAATAGTTTAATATCAATAGTATCAATCTTGGAATGATACATAGGCCGTTCCATTCTGGGGATTTTTTTTGGTTTTACTTGTTCAAAATAGTCATCAAAGGTTAAAAAACTTCCATCAGAGTATTCTCCATAAGAGTTTCCTCCTCGTAGTGATTGATTCCATAAAATCTTTTTATATTTATCGGTGATAATCATTTTTGGACGTTTTTTTGTAGTATACCGTCCCATTAGTGCTGCTTCTTCCAGACCTCCAATATGATCTGCATGAGAATGGGTAATTAAGAAATTTTGTACTTTCGTAATACTGGAATTATAAGAATGAAGGGCATAAGGACACATAGTTCCACAATCAACTAAAAGGTGATCTTTTCCTTTTATAAGTAGGATATTGTTTTGAAAATGTTTTTTTGAAAAGGCACTTCCCACACCAACGAAGAAAATTTCTAAGTTACCTTCATTTTCAAATCGTAATTTTTGGGAAAGGGGTGAAATAGTCATTGTTTTTTTTCCTTATAGAGAACTTTTTTTATTAGTATAACACAATTTTTTTTGAAATCGAGATGTAACCAAATTTATTGAGAAAGCTTTAACACGGTAGGAATTTGATACACATCCTGAACGGTATCAACTAGTATTCCCCCCATACCCATCTCCAATGGAATTTCCAAATCTATGGTATATCTGTCCCCCACAGAAAGACATTCCAAAGCTGGGCATCCTGCTCTTTTTAATGCCAGTTCAAAGGGTTTTCTATCAGGTTTTGATACTCGACTTGTATCTAATCCAATAATCTCATTTATATACTGATCCACTCCTAAAGCTTCTAGTGTTCGCCGTCCTATTGAAACAGGATTATTTGTAATACACATAAGTGTGTATGACTGCTTTAATTGATGAAGAATCTTTTGTAATTCTGTATCCTCTTTCAAAAAATCTTCTGGTATAATAAGTTCTTTTCTCCAAGAGATACTTTCTTCTATGCTAACTCCAAAATCTACCATAGCATTTGCTAAACTAATACTTTTTCCTTGGTGGAGTTTTGCCCATTCGGCACGGTAGGAGTCAATCATTTCTTTAGCAGCTTTAATATCCAGTCCTTTTATATTTGCAAAACGTTGAATTTGTACTGCATTTTGTGCATGGGCATATTGGGAGTTTGTATACAAGGTGGAATCTATATCAAAAAAAATAGTTGAAAGATTTTGAGGAATTTTATACACAACCATAATTAGTACCTCTAGGAACATAAATTTGGGAGGGCTTTGCGATTTGTTCAGCACCTTCTTTTATTGTCTCAAAAAAATGTAATCCTGTATAGGCAATAATAGCATTTCCTGACAATTCTGCATCAGGACATTGAGGGACTTCTAGATTTATACCTAGGGTATCTGCTTTTATCTGCATCCACAGAGGATTTCGTGCTTGTCCCCCTGTTACTCTCATTTTATCTTCTAGCTTTTCTCCAGAAGCTAATACTGCCTTTTTAATTATTTCATAGGCAAGAGATACGTCTTTTGCAATAGACATCATTACTTGATAACCCTCTGAATTTTTTTGTGAGGAAAGAATTTGGATTAGGTCTTGATAGGTTGCATTACTGTAACAGGATTTTGCTTTCCAATGACTAAAACGAGAGCCACTGTCTGCAATTAATACGCTTCCATTCCATAATGTGGGCATAGGAGAGGGGAGTGTTCGAATACCATCTACAACTAAGGGTTTTGAAGTGCAAACATTTATTCCTTCGCTGGTTCCTGCTCTGTCACAAATTGCACCAGGGTGTAAGGTTCCAGTTCCAATAAGAGCAGTGGTAAAATCGGGGCCTCCACAAAAAACGGGAATTCTAGCTTCTTTTTTTAAAGGAAGTCCTAGTATATTATTTCCTTCTTCAGTTAGAAGTCCTGTTGGAGTTCCTACCTTATTAAAAGGAGGTAATGTAACAGTAAGTTCTGCATTTTCTAAAGATTCAGGAGTCCAATATGCAGATTCATATCTTTGTTCAGGTAAGGAAGTATTTGGAATACCTGTTAATTGATATACTAAATATTCTGGTACAGAATACCAGATAGGTGTTTTTTCCCATTGATCAGGATATTGCTGTTTTATATGCAATAAGCGAGGAATAAAAATAGATTTATTTGGTGTACCTTGAACTGCTAAGTTTTGAAGTTGTTGTTCTGCTTCAGGACAAAGTTTTTCATCCCATAAACAAGAAAATTCTGGAGAAGCAAGACTGGGGCCATTCCCAGAAATACTAATCGCTATTAATTCTATTGGATGGGGAGTAGAAAGAGCTCCTGCCATGCTTTTTGTACAAGTGGCGAGAGCCTGTAACCAACGGTTTGAACCTTTTGTTTGGTCAAACTTGGTTCTAGAAAAGGCAAAAACAGCACCATCTATACCGATAAAGCCAGCTTTTAAAGAAGATGTTCCAATATCGGCACAGAGGACTGCTGTTTTCATTTAGTTGCTTTTTACGAGTTTGTCGATAATTCCACGATTATCTAATAAATCACTTAATGACTGATTGTTATGTAATCGAGCAATAATATTTGCAAATAAACCACTTACACTTGTACTGATGTACCATTCACAGTTTAGTAACTCTTCATGATAAACAGCATTTGTACCAATGATTCGATAGAAATACCCTTTTTTGTATGCTTCTTTAAATTGTTCGATTGCATTTCCAGTAAAGAAAGGTAAGCTAATAGCTGCAATAACTTTTGTAGCACCCTGTTCTTTTAAGAATTCCATAGCTTTAAGTAAAGTACCACCGGTACCTAACATATCATCAGCTAAGAAAGCAACCTTACCGTGTACATCACCTAATAATTTAACAGATTTTATATTTGTTTCTGTTGCGTTTTGGGTTACTTGAGAATAATCTCTTTCTTTATAAATCATTGCTAATGGCTTTTTAAGCCCAGTGGCATAGAATTTATTTCGGTCT
>CALNCH010000059.1 GCA_937875245.1 uncultured Spirochaetaceae bacterium | reverse complement strand
ATTTCAGGAATCTGATAGCAGGTCACTCCTATGGCAATCATATTTTCTTCCTGACCTTTTCGAACAAGATCATGATTTACATCCTGTAACAGATTTTCAAAATAAATAAAATGCTTACTGAATCGCTATTCACTGAAAAATACAGGAACCGAAGCAGCCTGCACCAAACACATATGGATGGTCATGAAACAAGGTGACGTAGAATCTCATCGGTACCAGGTATCTACCTGAAACAAACTAAAGGATTCAAAGGCGATCCAGTACAAGGTGGAAATATACTCAACTCCGATGACGTGTCTGTACCGTGCAGGTCTATACCAGTATAGAATTGATGATGTTCTTTATGAGTATCAACTGCTTCTACCGAACATTTATTTTGTCATAAAACTTACAAGTCGTCGCTGTACTTCTTTTGGTGCAATTTTCACACCAAGCGCTTCGGGCCGGAATTACAGGGTAAGCAAAAATTACCAGGACGATTAGCGCGGGGTGAAGAAATATAGCTAATTAGCAAATGTATAGTGAATAATGGTATTTATCTTACAACAGCAATAAAATGTACTAAGAAGGATTATTTAGTTTCTTCAGAAACAATAAAGAATTGTTCATTCCATTTGGAAAAAGAAATCGATTTATTTCCAAATATCAAGGTGATTTTATTAATGGGTGATTTTGCTATTAAATCAATAAATTATATAGGGAAAGAGAATAAACAATCCTAATACACACGGAACAGGCTGTACTCTTTCAAGTGCAATAGCATCAAATCTTGCAAAAGGTGAAAATCTTGAAAATGCAGTATTAAGAGCAAAAGAATATATTTCTAAAGCTCTTGAAGCAATGCTTGATTTAGGAAAAGGGTCAGGTCCAATAATGCACAATTTTGCAATCGTAAATTAGGATTTCGCTATCCATGGCGAACTGCTAACGCAGAGTTTTTATAGGAGGAAAAAAAGGAAAGAAAGTATACAACACAAATGGATGCAGTAAGAAAGGGAATTATTACCCCAGAGATGAGGACAGTTGCTAAAAAAGAACAGATGGCAGAAGAAGAGCTCAAGGAACTTGTTGCATGTGGAAAAGTTGCAATTCCATAAAAGCATCAACCCTGAAGGCATCGGTTCAATGCTCAGAAGAAAAATCAATGTAAATCTTGGTGTTAGCCGTGATTGCAAAGATTACGACATTGAGATGCAGAAAGTAATGAGCGCCGTAAAAATGGGTGCTGAAGCTATAATGGATCTTTCGAGTCATGGAAACACACAGCCTTTTAGACAAAAACTAACTTCTGAATGTCCTGCTATGATAGGAACTGTTCCACGTAAGCCGCGGCGGTTCCCTTGTTTTTGCTTGGATGGTAATGACAGACAGAGCATGGAAACATAACATTCAGGTAATGGTTGAAGGTCCAGGGCATGTTCCTATGAATCAAATTGAGGCAAATATGCAGATCCAAAAGACAATCTGCAAGGGAGCCCCATTCTATGTCTTAGGTCCGCTTGTTACAGACATTGCAAAGGGCATAAAAGGTGCAATAGACATGGACAACAAGATGGCTGATGCAAGACATAAATTGGACTGGGAAGCTCAGTTTGAATGCGCCCTTGACCCAGAAACAGCACGTAGAATAAGGGACAGCAGAAAGCCGGAAGTTGATCATTCCGAAGCATGTTCAATGTGCGGAAAATTCTGCGCCGTAAGATCAATGAACAAAGCTATAAAGAGTCAAGTAGAAATGCTCAAAAATGGCTAAATAAAAATGTACACTATTCCTTATTAAAAAGACAGTCTTTAAGTCTGTAAGACTTGCCTGTAATAGTTATAATATGAGCATGGTGCAAAATTCTATCAAGAATAGCATTAGCCACAACTGCATCAAAAAAGATTTTATCCCATTGTTTGGTTGTTTTGTAACGTAGAGCAATAATTGCTTTTTCGATTTCTTCAGCCATTTTCTCAGTACTAAAAGAGGTGCAGAAGAAATGGCTGAAGTTGGAAATCTTACCAGAGATTCTTTCTGGAATGTTTATAAATTACAGAACATTATGTTCTACATTGTTACCGAAGTAATCCTGATTTTATTCCTGAACTTTCATTAATTTTATATACTTTGCGGTCTTCCGCAACTAAGAATTTAGCTTGGAAGACCTGGTGTTCAATATCAGCCTATATTACTTTTTACTCATTTCATAGAGAATAACAGCTGCAGCTTGTGCAACGTTTAAGCTTTCGATTTCTCTACCAACAGAAGGAATAGTGATTAAATAGTCACAACCAGCTTTTACTTCTTGAGAAATACCTTTTTCTTCGTTTCCTAAAATAACAATAGCTCCTTGTTGATCAAAGGTTCCATCGCTTCGTTTAACTTTTGTAAGGTTTGAAATTTCGCTGATAGGTGTTTTTGCACAAACATCTGTTCCTAGTCGTACCATTTTGCCTTTTAGATCAGAAAGAAGGTGGGCAATAGACTGTACGCAATAAATGTGCACATATTCCATGCCTCCTTGAGCAACACGATATGAACTAGTGGTAATGCTGGATTGGGCTTCATCCATGGGGATTACAATGTTTTTAATGCCAAAAAAAGCAGCGCTTCGAACAATGGCGCCTAAGTTGTTTGCATTTCCAATTCTATCCATAAGAAGAACGTTTTCTTTGTTTTCTGCCCATTGTGTAGTTATATCTCGATTAAGTCGTTGTATTTCTGGCTCTTCAATCATAGCTACTACACCTTGGTGGTGTATACTTCCACACAGTTTTTCCAGCTCAGTTACGCTTTCCACTTGATTGTAGGGAGCTTTTCTTGCAGCCATTTCTTTGCACAAGGAACCAAACTGGGTGGCTCTGTCAGCTGAGTAGTACAACCGGCGAATAGATTCACTATTATTTTTTTCAAGGGCTTTAACAGCCTCGTAGCCACAAACGGCTAACTCTCTATGTAATTTATTCTTCATATTCGCCAGTATACTCTAATTACTAACTTATGAGAACAAGAGGGGAATTGAAATATATCGTTCACCTGAATCAGGCAAAAAGACTACTATTATTTTTCCTTTATTTTCAGGTCGCTTTGCTATTTGTTCTGCAACCCAAAGAGCAGCTCCTGAAGATACCCCTATTAAAATTCCGTCTTTTGATGCTTCTCGAGTAGCTTCATAAGCTTGTTCTGTAGTAACAGTAACTATTTCATCATAAATATCTGTGTTTAAGGTTTTAGGAACAAAGTTTGCACCAATTCCTTGAATTTTATGTGGACCAGCTTTTCCTTGTGTAAGCAATGGAGAATCAGCTGGTTCAACTGCAATTACCTGAATGTTAGGATTTTTTTCTTTTAAATACTTACCAACACCAGAGATTGTTCCGCCTGTTCCTACTCCTGCTACAAAAATATCTACTTTTCCTTCAGTGTCTTCCCAGATTTCTGGTCCAGTAGTATTGTAGTGAGCATTAGGATTTGCCTGGTTAGTAAATTGGCTTGGAATAAAGGCATGAGGAATTTTTTTTGCTAATTCTTCTGCTTTTTCAATGGCCCCTTTCATGCCAAGGCTTCCAGGAGTTAACTCAAGCTGTGCTCCATAAGCTTTTAATAAATTACGTCGCTCAACGCTCATTGTATCAGGCATTGTAAGAATAGCTTTTATTCCATAGCTTGCAGCAATAGAGGCTAATCCAATTCCGGTATTACCGCTAGTAGGTTCAATCAACACTGAATCTTTGGTTATTTTTCCTTCTTTAAAGCCTTCTTCTATCATGGCTTTCGCAATACGATCCTTTGCACTACCTGCTGGATTAAAAAATTCAAGCTTTCCTAAAATAGTGGCAGAAAGCTGGTGGTTTTTTTCATAATTGGTCATTTCGAGGAGTGGGGTATGTCCCACTAATTCAGTAATCTTTTTTGCAATTTTCATATTATCTCCTAATGTGGTTTAAGTATTTGTTTATTTAACTAAGTCTTTTAACGTATAAGAATCTACGTATTCTATAATATGCTTTTCTAAGCCCGTCCAAAATGAAAGCGTTGGGCATATATCTTTTCGACTGCAAAGGTTTTCAGGTTTTTCTAAGCAAGAAACGGGGGACAAACACCCTTCTGTTATCCGTAAAATATCTCCTACCCTATATTCTTCTGGTTTTTTTGATAATTTGTATCCGCCTTGGGCACCACGAGTGCTTTGCAGTAATCCTGATTTGCATAATAGAGAAATGATTTGTTCTAGATATTTAATAGAAATATCTTGGCGTAAAGAAATATCTTTTAAAGATATATAGGAGCTTGAATCCTGTTGTGCGAGGTCAATCATTAAGCGTAATGCATAACGACCTTTGGTTGATATCATCATAAAAATAATATACTACTAAATTACTAGGAAATCAACCCTATAAAATAATAAAAAAAATAACAAAAAATATTGACTAAAGTGTTCTAATAAGTGTAAGTTAACGATTGTTCGGTAACTTCATTGTGGAAACTTTCTATTGTTTTCATAATTTTTCAAGTCTTTGTCAGAGGAGAATGTTTTGCTTTGTAATTGCAAGAGAACTGGGATTACTACAAAAGAGCGTATTATTCAAGAAACTCTTAAATTGGTAGCTCAAAAAAATTTTGAAGATATTTCATTATCCGAAATTGCAAAAAGGGTCGGAATTACAAAGCCTGGTATTTTTCGTCATTTTAAGAACAAAGAAGATTTATTGTTACAAACTGAAAATTATTATTATGATTCAGTCAGTCTATTACTACAAGAAATACATAAAAATGCTAAAGAAGAATGCAGTGAAGGAGCCTTGTATAACATTTTAACCTATGTTCTTAATCACGAAGAGTTTTTTTTCTATTTGATAAAAAAAACAGTAGCAGATTCAAGTTTTGAAGAAAAACTTAAAATAAATTTGCAGCAACGAAAGGTTAACGTTGAAACAGCATGTAATGGCCATCCCTCTCATATATTTGCAACTATTACAATTTTTTTCTTTGTCTTACAACGGTTTGATAAAATGAAAACCTTAGGAGAACTTGTTGTTCCTTCTGTAGAAGAGTATGTTAAATTTATTTTGTCTTTTTTGAATGAAGGTTGGAAAGAAATTCAGCCTTTGGATCCAGAAAGAAAAAAAGAATTAGACCAGTTATCAAAAATAAATGAAGAAGAGTTTCCAGAAAAAAATAAGTTTTTTAGTGCTTTAGCTGAAGTAATAGTGGAAAACGGAGTTCCTGGGGTAACCATTGAAAGGATGGCAACTAAATTGGGAATGGCTAAAAGTAGTTTGTATTCTACTTTTAAGAACAAAGAAGATTTAGTTACAAAGCTCGTTAAAAGTCAATTACTGCATATGAGTACAGCAATAAATAAAAGAGCTTTTATGGTAAATACTCCATCAGAAGTACTGTATGTTCAAATGAAAACCCAAATGGAATATTTTTTGCATCAAGAAGAAATAATTCCTATATGTGGATGGCTTCGGTTAAAAGCTGGAGATCAAATAGCGGAAATAAAACCACAATTAAAGGAAGGGAAAGACTTTTGGGAACAATTGGCTACTACTTTTCCAGAGGATGTTATGAAATTTGATGCAACTTCTTTGGTAAGTTGGATTTCTTTGTTAGTAATTTCTATGATTATACATGGAAGAAGATATGGTTTATCTGATATGCAATTAAGAGAGTCCATAAGTGATATTCATTACATGATTGGTCATGGAGTAAAATTTAGAAGAGGTTTTTATGAATAAGAGTATTGTGAGAAAAACAATAGCATTCACATTGTTGTTTTGTGCATTGTGTAATGTGTCACTTTTTGCGGAGGCAGGGGCTGTTACAGTTCTTACTGTAGAAGATGCAGTGGCTTATGCTTTAGATAACAGTCGTACCTTACAAAGTGCTGTAATCGATTTAGAAATTAAAACACGGGCAAAAAATAATGCTTGGAATGTATTTATTCCTTCTGTACAAGCCACGGGAACAATGAGTCGTAGTAATGAAGTCATGTATAATCCAATGCCGACAGAAAAAGATCATTGGACAGCAGTTGGTGGTGTAAGTGCAAATCTAAATTTAAGTCTTGCATTAATTGATGGTATACGAGCTACAAAGGCTAATTATGAAGCCGGATTACTTACTTGGGATCAAACGGTAAAAGAAACAGAATTAAATGTACGTAAAATGTTTTACGCCTTGCTATTACAACAAGAAAGTTTGCTTTTACAAACAAAATCTTTAGCAAATGCACAGCAGAGAGTTAAACAAGCTGAAGTAAATTACAGAAACGGAATCATTCCGGAATTAAGTTTACTTCAAACCCAGGTATCTTTTGAAAATCAAAAACCCGTTGTTTTAAAACAAGCACAGAGTCTTCAACAACAACTAGATATGTTTGCCTTTTTAATAGGACTTCCTTCTGACAGTATCATTCAGTTAGAAGGTAAAATTGAACCTACTTTTGTAGAGGAACTCAAGGCAGAGGATTTGATTGCTAAGCATATGCAATATCGCTTAGATTTAGGGGCTTTAGAAAAAAATATTGAATTACTCAACATTAGCAAGTCCGCTTCTGAAAAACAGATTTATACACCTGCTCTTGCGCTAAGTTATAGTTTTCAGCCAGTAGTGACTGATATAAAAGAGAATTGGTTCGATAATGATAACTGGAATGATAACGGTAGTTTTAGTGTTACTTTAGCATGGAATCTTACCAATATGTTACCCTTTTCTTCAGCTCGACAAAAAGTAACAGATACTAAGGCTCAAATAACTCAATTGGAACTCACATTGGGAACACTTCAATTAAATGCAGAAATGGAAATTCGTAAACTAGTAGATTCTTTAAATCAGAGCAAATCTGCAATAGAAGCAAGTAGACAAAGTATCACCTTGGCACAAAAGTCTTATGATTTAACGGTAATAGCTTATCAAAATGGTACAACAGAATTGTTAGATCTTCGAGATGCGGAAAATCAGTTGAATCAAGCAAAACTGGGGTTGGCCAGTGAGCAATATAACTATCTTTCAGGATTACTAGATCTTGAATATTCATTAAACACTAAATTAGGAGAGAAATAAATGAGAAAGAATGTTGGATTTGTAATTATTGCTACAGGTGTTGCCCTTATGACTTTTATGGGATGTACAAAAAAAGAAGAAACGGTAGTTCAAAAAGAACAAGAAACTATATTTGCAGTAAATGCATTTAAAACTTCTGAGGGAGATTTAAATGGATATTTAGAATTTGGTGGAGACGTGCAAGCTGTTTCAAGTGTTGACGTATTGCCAGATACAGCAGGAAAACTTTCTCGAGTCTTTGTTTCTATTGGTGATACCGTAAAAAAAGATCAGGTAATTGCAGAAGTTGACGCTTCTCGCCCTGGTATGAATTATAGTGCTAGCCCAGTAAAAGCTCCTATTAGTGGAACTCTTACTTCTTTTTCTCCTTCTGTAGGTAGTACGGTAGCTCCTTCAATGTCTATGGGTAAGGTAAGTAGCACAAATCAGTTGGAAGTAAAAACCAGTGTAGCTGAACGTTTTGTTTCAAAAATTGCTTTAGGCCAAAAGGCAACCTTAACTTTTGACGCATATCCTGGAGAAATTTTTACTGCAAAAGTAACACAAGTAAGTCCAGTTTTAGATATCTCAACTAGAACAATGGCTGTTTCTTTACAAATGGATCCACCAAATAATAAAATTAAAGTAGGAATGTATTCACGTATAAAACTGGTTACTGATCAAAAAGCAAATGTTATTGTAATTCCTTATTCTGCAGTAGTTACTCGGGCAGGGAATACGGTAGTTTTTGTTGCTGATTCAGAAAATAAAGTAAGTATTCAACCTGTTACCGTTGGTATTCGAGTAGATGACAAAGTTGAAATTATTTCAGGTTTGGTTCCAGAACAATTAGTAGTTACCAAAGGACAATCCTTGCTGGATAACGGAACAAAGGTAAATATTATATCTGTAGAGGGAGAAAACTGATGAATCTTTCAAAACTTGCGGTAAGTAAGCCTACTACTGTAGTTCTTATATTTATTATTTTGGCAGCTTTAGGTATTTATTCTACTACGAGCCTGCCTATCGATTTATATCCAGATATAGAATTGCCATATATCATGGTTTCTACCTCTTATTCAAATGCAGGTCCTGAAGAAGTTGAACGAAGCGTAACTCGTACTCTTGAAAGTGCAGTATCTGGTATCACTGGGTTAAAGAATCTGCTAACTGTTTCTTCTACAGGATCTAGTTTAGTTATGTTTGAGCTCAATTATGGTACTAATCTGGATGCTGCAACAAATGAAATTCGAGACCGAATAGACTTGGTAAAAGCTTATTTACCTGAAGATGTTGGGACTCCAACCATATTAAAAATGGATCCATCTATGTTACCTATCATGTATTTTGTTGTAACGGGAAATCGTACCGCAGAAGAATTGAGACAGTATTCAGAAGATGTAATTCAACCAGAATTAGAAAAAATTGATGGAGTTGCATCAGCTAGTATTAGTGGGGGACGTGAAAAATCAATTAGAATTGATATTAGCCGGGATAGATTGGAAGCATATTCACTAACTATTACTCAAGTAGCTCAAATGATAGGTGCTCAGAATCTTCAAGGTTCTGGTGGTCAAATAACAGAAGGGGACGTAAATTACACCATTACTACTTCTGGTCAATATTCTTCCCTAGATGATATTCGTAATACCGTTATTTCATATAAGGCGACTTCTTCTGATGGAATGTCTATCCCACAAGTAAAGACAATCCGTTTACGAGATATTGCTGATGTATATGAAGGTTTTAAAACAGAAAACTCCTTAGCATATTACAACGGTGTACCCTGTGTAATGCTTACAATTCAAAAACAGAGCGGTAATAATGCTGTTCAAACTGCAAAGAAAATCCGAAACGAAATGGATTCTATCCTTGGAAAATTGCCTTCTGACGTCCAATTGATTGAAACAGGAAATACTACTGATATTATTGAAATGTCAATTAATCAAGTTACCAATTCAGCCGTTCAAGGTGCTTTATTAGCTATTTTAGTTTTGTTTATTTTCTTGAGAAGTATTAAGAGTACTATAATCATCAGTTTAACTATTCCAATTTCCTTGGTAATTACTTTAGGTATCATGTATTTTACCGGGTACACACTAAACTTGATGACACTGGCAGGTCTTGCCCTTGGGGTTGGAATGCTTGTAGATAACTCTATCGTTATATTGGAAAATATTTACAGTTATCGAGAAAAGGGTGCAAAAGCAACAGTAGCGGCGGTTTTAGGTTCTCAGGAAATGATGAGTGCTATTGTATCAAGTACATTAACTACCATTTGTGTATTCTTGCCTTTGGTAATGTATAGCGAAGGATTAGGTATGGTTGGTCAAATCTTCGGAGGATTAACCTTTACTATTATTATCTCCTTGGTATGTAGTTTGATCGTTGCTATTGTTCTAGTCCCTGTTTTAGCTTCTAAATATTTGAAAATAGAACAAATTCAAGGCCGACGAAAGACTGGTATCATTGGTGTTGCAGATAGAGCACTGAGTCGCTTTTTCGATAAATTGGATAGTGCATATGCAAAGGGAGTAAGAGTAGTATTACACCATAAAGTAGCAACAATTTTGGTAATTATAGGCTTGCTGGTAGGAAGCATAGCATTGATTCCAAAAATTGGCTTTGAATTTATGCCATCTCAAGCTTCAAACTCTGTATCTGTTTCCTTGGAAATGCCTACAGGAACAAAACTAAGTGCTACCGAAGATGTTATTCGCCAAATGGAAACCCTTGTATTACAGGAAGTTAAGGGAATTAAAACTACAACTCTAAACGTTGGTGGTGGCGGTGGATTTATAGGTATTGGAGGTACTGCAACAAATACTGCTACCTTAAATATTAGTTTATATCCATATGCAGAAAGAAAAGAAGGTTATGATACTGATATCACTGCAAAAGAAAAAATAAGACCTTTCTTTGACAAATTTCCTGGAGCAAGTTTTTCTTTTGGTTCTTCAAGTATTAGCTTAACAGGTGGTGGCGTAGATGTTGCTATTAAATCTAATGATATGAATCTGGGTCGTTCTACTGCAAACGCAATTGAAACATTGTTAACAGATCAAGGGAGCGAATATGTAACAGAAGTATCAACTGATTTACAAGATGGGCTTCCTCAGGTTGAAGTAATTGTAGACCGAGATCGTTTGTATAATCTTGGACTCAATATCTACAGCGTAAGTAGTGAAATTAAGGCAAATATTAATGGTGTTACCGCTAGTCGTTATCAAGACAGTGGTTCGGAAATTGACATTGTAGTTGGATTAGACGAAAGTGACAGAACTAATCTAGCTGACTTGGAACAAATATTCGTAAATAATTCAAGTGGAATGCGTATTCCTTTGTCTAACTTTGCAACTTATAGGGAATCTACTTCTCCTGTTGCTATTAACCGAGAAAATCAAACTCGAACAATTCACGTAACAGCACAACCTGTTACAGGAAAATCTATTAGTGATGTACAAAGATATGTTGAAAAAGTCATTCAAGAAAATATTCCTTACGATGACGATGTAACCATTGAATATGGTGGAGATTACGAAGCCATGATGGACGCTTTTGGACAATTTGCTATCATTATTTTTATGGCTGTTATCTTAGTATTCGCAGTTATGGCCAGTCAGTTCGAATCCTTTATCGATCCCTTTATTGTTATTTTCACCATACCATTGTCAGTAGTTGGTATAGTAATCATTTATTTAATTACCGGAGCTAAATTCAATGTTATCACTGCTGTTGGTTTGTTGATATTGGTTGGTATTATTGTAAACAACGGTATTGTTCTTGTTGACTACACCAATTTACTTCGAAAACGAGGACACTCTTTAGAAGAGGCTTGTGTTGGTGCTGCAAAAAACCGTTTACGACCAATTTTGATGACAACCTTAACAACTGTTCTAGGACTGCTTCCTATGGCTTTCTTCCCTGGAGAAGGTTCAGAAATGGTTCAACCAATTGGAGCAACCGTACTTGGTGGATTAAGCTTTGGTACTCTAATGACTTTATTCTTAATGCCAACTCTTTACTATATTTTTAATAGATCTAGAGAAAAACAACTTGTAAAAGTAGCAGCAAGAAAACAAAGACGAGAAGAACGACATGCAGCAAGAGTTGCAGCTGAAGATACTCGAAATAAAGAACGGGGATTGGAGAAAAAAAGCAAATGAAACGATTAGATATAATTATTAGCCAATCTATAGATGATGATTTTATGATGGCT
>CALNCH010000058.1 GCA_937875245.1 uncultured Spirochaetaceae bacterium | reverse complement strand
GTTTGAGGAACAACTTCTGGTCTTGATGCAAAAACAAGAAAGCTGATAGGATTTACTTGTGTTTGTACTACATAGCGAATTCTAAAGCGACCACTTTTACTTGCAGGAGGTGGATAAGCGGTTACCCAATCTTTTAATGCAGTATTAAGGGGTCCGGTTTCAATTTTATGTGTTAACTGGTTATGTACTTCCATAGCAATATTTAGAAGATTTTTTATTCCTTTATTCTCTTTTGCAGAAATTTCTACTATTGGGGCATAACTCATGTGACCAAACATAATTCGTATATTATCTTCTGCTTTACGGGCAACTTTGCGATCTTGTTCCTGAGTGTCCCATTTATTTAGAATAAATATGATTCCTCGACCTCTTTCATTAGCAAGTCCAATTATTTTTTTATCTTGCTCTGTAAGGCCTTCCTGAGCGTCTATCATATAAAAGATAATATCGCTTTCATCCAAGGTTTTAATTGCTCGATTAACAGAATAATATTCAATATTTTCTTTTACCTTAGCTTTTCGACGGATTCCAGCAGTATCTAAAACTTGAAAATCACGATTTTTGTAATGAAAATAACCTTCAACAACATCTCTAGTTGTTCCTGCATAATCACTGACGATAGAAGCTTGGGTATTTGTAAGTAAATTTGATAAAGTAGATTTACCTGTGTTTGGTTTACCTAAAATGGCAACTTTTATGTAAGAAGTTTCTTCTCCTTCTTCAACCTTAGAAAAATCCAGTCTGCTGATAATTAAATCAGAAAGTTCTGGGAGGTGGTCCCCGTGTTCAGCAGAGATACAAAGTAATTCTTTAAATCCGAAGCGATGAAAATTCCAAGCTTCTTCTTCAAATCGACCACCTTCTGTTTTATTAACAGCCGCAATAACTTTTCCCCAATAAGGACGAAGCAATTCGATAAATTCTTCATCTTCACCAGTAATCGCAGTTGCATCTAATAAAAGAAGAATTAAATCTGCTTTTTTTAAAGATTGTAAGGTTTTTTCTACTACTAATTCATCCATAACGGCTTCCATAGTGCCAATATCCCGATCAAGTTTAAAACCGCCAGTATCCATAATTCGAATAGGTTTTTCGTTAATGAAAGCTGTCTCTTCAATTGGATCACGAGTTACACCAGGAGTTGGGTCGGTAATAGCCCTTCGTTGATGTAAAAGTCTATTAAAAAGAGTTGATTTTCCAACGTTTGGACGGCCTACAATAACCAGTAAAGGGAGGTTATGATATTGTTTATTAGTATAAAATTGAGGTTCTAATTCTTCTACAGGTAAATCTGTATTATCGTCTGTCATAAAGTTCCTAATTATTTGTTAATAAAATCTGAAATCACTTGTTTGATATCAGAAGCTGAAGATAAAAGGGCTGTTTGTTCCGTAACAGCTTTTATATCAGTATAGTTGATTTTTGAAAGAAATTCTTTAGCCGGATTAATTTTTGTTGGAGACATACTAAGAATTTTTACACCATATCCTAGTAATAAAGTCATAGTAATAGGATCACTTGCCATTTCGCCACAGACAGAAATAGGAATTCCGTTTTGGTTAGCACTTAATACAGTGTATTTAATTAGTCGCAAAACAGAGGGATGTAATTCTGTAAACAATGATGCAACAATAGAATCTTCTCTATCTACACAAAGGGTATATTGAGTTAAATCATTGGAACCAATAGAGAAAAAATCACAATTTATTGCTAACACATCTGCCATAATGGCTGCCGCAGGAGTTTCAATCATTATTCCGAGTGGAATATGAGGATTAAAAGGAATTTTATCGTTTTTAAGCTCAGCCATTGCTTCTTGAATTAATTTTTTTGTTGTAATTAATTGAGAGAGATCAGTTAATAAAGGAAGCATAATCTTTAGGGTCCCATAAACACCTGCTCTTAATAAAGCTCTCAATTGGGTTTTAAAAATATCAGTTCTATCTAGACAAAAACGAATGGCTCTCCAACCAAGTAAGGGATTCTTTTCATTTCCAGAAGGCATCCCTTCAGCTTTAATTATCTTATCTCCACCAGCATCTAAAGTACGGATAGTAACCGGTTTGTCCCCAAACATAGTTAATACTTCTTTATATGCTAAAAATTGTTCTTCTTCAGAAAAAATGTTATGGGTATTCATGTTATTCATGAATAAAAACTCTGTTCTAAATAAACCAATTCCTGAAGCTCCAGATTCTAAAGCCAGTTTTGCTTCTTCTACTGTGCCAATATTTGCAAATATAGAAATTGCTGTACCATCTGCTGTAACAGCACTTCGTTTTGTAAACTTTGCTAATTCAGCTTTATAAGATGCTTCTTTTGAAAATTTTATTTTATAGTTACCTATTGTTTCTTCATCTGGATGAGTAAAAACTTTTCCTTGTATACCATCTACAAT
>CALNCH010000057.1 GCA_937875245.1 uncultured Spirochaetaceae bacterium | reverse complement strand
AATGGGTGTGAGTACGCTGTGGTAGAATCTTCTAGTCATGGACTTTCAGAAAAGACAAACCGATTAGGAGATGTTCCTTTTGATGCGGTAGCCATGATGAATGTTACCCATGAACATTTAGAATTTCATGGTACCCACCAACAATATAAATTCGATAAAGCAAATCTTTTTAGAGCATTAGACAAAAAAAATCATTTTAAAACAATTTTAGGACACCAACGAAAAATACCAGCTTTTGGTGTAGTTAATATGGAAGATCCTTCTGCTACCTACTTTATTGAAGCTACCGAAAAACCAGTTTTTGGATTTACCACCAATGGAGAAGCGGGAGCAAGTACACAGGGTATTCAAGATATAGAAGAAAATCAACAGGGAAAAGAAACAAAAAAACCTCAAAGTATATATGTTGCAGATCATATTCAGAGTGATAAAGAAGGTTCCTCCTTCATTATTCATGAACCAGATTCTGTTGCTCCATCAATAAACACTCGAATGAGTTTGCCTGGGACTTTTAACGTTTACAACACCTTAGCATCCCTTATTTTAGTATCAAAAGTGTTAGGTGTTGATATTGCAGAAATTAAACATCATGCTGCAAAACTCTTACCAGTAAAAGGCAGAATGACAGTCATTGAACAAGGACAACCCTTCGAAGTCTTGGTCGATTACGCACATACCCCTTCTTCTTTTAGAACCATTTTTCCTCCCTTACGAAAACGGGCAAAGGGAAAGATTTTTTGTCTTTTTGGCTCTGGTGGAGAACGAGATACAAGAAAACGTCCAGAACAAGGAAAAATAGCATCTGATTATTGTGATGTAGTAATTTTAACGGATGAAGATCCACGAGGGGAAGATCCTGTTGCCTTATTAACAATGATTGCAGATGGATGCACAAATAAAACACTAGGAAAAGATTTGTTTATTATTCCAAATAGACAGCAAGCCATTAGAAAAGCTTTTACTATGGCTAAAACTAATGATATCATCTTACTATTAGGGAAAGCTCATGAAAATTCTATTATTTATAAAGACTTTGTAATGCCTTACGATGAAATATCAGAAGCCATCAAAGCGCTTAACGAAGCAGGTTATACTAAATAAAAAAGGAATTAGAAAATGAAAGTAATAATTATGTATGGTGGAAAATCAGGAGAACATGAAGTTTCTCTTGTTTCTGCAACTTCTGTTGTGCGAAACATTAACCCATTACATGAAATAACCTTAATTGGTATTACAAAAAAAGGTCTCTGGTATCACCAAGATCCAGCCCTAGTAAAAGAAATTGTTTCAAATAAAAATGCTACCTTAAGGATTACAGAATCTCCAGAACAGTTAGTACAAGTAATCCCTGGAGGTGGAAAAAATCTGGCTATTACTTGCCCTGCAACAGGTTTTATCACTACCGATATAATTTTCCCTGTATTACATGGTACCTATGGAGAAGACGGCTTTATTCAAGGTTTATTTGAAATGGCAGAATTACCTTATTGTGGTTGTGGTGTAATGGCCTCATCCCTTACCATGGATAAAGAAAAAACAAAACAAGTATGGGCTCAAGAAGGCTTACCTATTGTTCCCTACGTTGCTATTAGAAAATATATGAAAAATCAATTTCCAGAAGAATATATACAATTGTTAGCAAAGGCAGAGACAGAATTTGGATATCCATTATTTGTAAAACCTTGTTGTGCTGGTAGTTCAGTTGGAGCTACAAAAGCCAGAAATCGAGAAGAATTAGAAAATTCCATTGAAGAAGCCTTTTTATGGGATGAAAAAGTATTAGTAGAAGCTTTTATTTCTGCTCGAGAAATTGAATGTTCTGTTACAGGTAATGAGTTTCCTATTTCTTACGTCTTAGGAGAAATTGCTCCTAGCCATGAATTTTATGATTACGAAGCAAAATATACAGATCCTAATGGTGCAAAATTAATTATTCCTGCCTCTCTTTCTGCCCCAGAAAGGGAAAAAATAAAGAATATCGCTGAAAAAGCATATGCTGTTTTAGATTGCTCAGGATTATCACGAGTAGACTTTTTCTTAGACAAAAAAACAAATGAAATTTTACTTAACGAAATAAATTCCATTCCTGGCTTTACCTCAATAAGTATGTTCCCTAAACTTTGCCAAGAAGGTGGATTAGCCTATACAGATTTAATTGATTCAGTTTTACAGATGGGTATAGACCGATACAATAGCAGAAGAAGCTTAAAAACTAGTCGATAATTTTTTTTGGGAGCTCATTATGGAAGAAATGTTACAGCACAACTATGGAAAAAACACTCTTATCACCTGCATTGAAGATATTGCTGATAAAAAAGTCACTATTATGGGGTTAGGCCTGAATGGTGGCGGAGAAGCTTCTGCTCGTTTCTTCTTAAAGTATGGTGCAATTGTTACCATAACTGACATGAAATCAGAAGCGGAATTAGCTTCAAGTGTCCAGTCTCTAAAAGAAGACACTTCCATTGATGGCGCCAAAATAAAATGGGTTCTAGGAAAACATGAAAAAGAAGACTTTGAAAATGCAGATATTGTTATTAAAAATCCCGGAGTAAAATATAGCGGAAATCAGTATCTTGCTGTAGCTAAGTGTATCGAAACTGACTTATCCATATTTTTACGCCTAACAAAATCTCCTATTATTGCAGTGACTGGTAGTAAAGGAAAATCTTCTACTGTGAGTGCTATTCACTACGGATTAAACAGAGGAGGAGTTCCATCTCTGTTAGGTGGAAACATAACGGTAAGCCCCTTAACCTTTTTAGAAAAAACAGAAGAGAATGTTCCTGTTATTTTAGAATTATCAAGTTGGCAATTATCAGATTTACGTGGTCGAGGATTACTAAAACCAAAAATTGCTTTAATAACGAAAATTGTACCAGACCACCAAAACTGGTATGGAAACATGGATGCCTATGTTGCTGATAAAAAACTTATTTATGCAGACCAAGGTCCAGAAGACTATACGATTTGTGGTGCAGATGATAAATGGGGAGATGTGTTTGCTTCAGAAACAAAAGGAATCGTAATCCGCTATCCAACAGATAATTCTACAGACTATCCAGAAGGCTTCCCTGAAAATCTAAAAGGAGATTGGTTAGATAAAGCTGTGGTACCAGGAAAACATATGCATCAAAATATGTTAAATGCAGCATTAGTAATGCACTTAATGAAAATTGCTCCCAATTATATAAAACAAATATTAACCATATACCCAGGATTATCTCATCGTTTGGAATTTTCTCATAAATGGAATATCGTTGATGTTTCATATCGTATTTTTAATGATTCCGCTGCTACGGTTCCAGAGGCTACCATTGCTGCCACAACGTCTTTTACCAACCCAATCCATCTGATTTGCGGAGGTACTGATAAAAATCTAGACTTTGAACCCCTTGCAATAAATCTGAATGAATTATCGAAAGGAGATAATCCTACCGTAATTTCTATCTGGTTATTAAAAGGAACTGGAACCGATAAATTAATTCCATTACTGGATGAAAGAAAGGTGGCTTACAACGGCCCCTATGATGACTTGAAAGATTTATTAGCAGATTTACGTAATTATTCAGCAGTCTGTGCGCTACCTTCAGGCAGTGATCTTTCAAAAAAGGGACAAGATTCAAAAGAAAGAACAATATTGTTCTCCCCAGGAGCAACCTCTTTTGGAATGTTTTCCAACGAGTTTGACCGGGGAAATACTTTCAAGAAATTAGTTCAATCAATATTTGTAAACTAACTTATTTTTTGGAATCACCATTTTTCAAGTTATATAAATATCTCTTAATTTTCTGACTAGCAGTTTTTTCAAATTCTCGAACCGCTTTACTTTTTCATTTACAAAGTATTGTATTTCAGAGAGCAACTCTTCGTTTTTGTAAAGTAAATCTTCTTTTATGTTTGCAATAGCTTCTTCTACAGTGTTAAATAAGCCTTTTTTCTGTTTTTCAATGGCTTCTTCTTTTACTTTTTCTTCATTTAATTGCACAAGAGCAACTAAACCATCCTCATCTTCTACAACCAAAGATTCTAAAACTAAAGGATGCTGATTAAGAACAAATTCAATATCTTCTGGATAAATATTTTCACCAGAAGAGCCTAAGATCATATTCTTTAATCGTCCTTTTAATGAAAGCCACATACCGTTTCTCAAATCCCCTAAATCACCAGTTTTAAACCAACCGGGACCCACAGAATCATTCTCTGTGGTAAAAACAGAAGCCGTCATTTCTGGATCCTTATAATAGCCTTTCATGATATTAGCACCTTTTGCTACTACTTCACCAATTCCAGTATTAGGATCAGGATCTAGAATTTTCAATTCAATACCACTCATGTAAGGACCAATAGAACCTGGTACTGTAAGTTTAGGATTAGTTCCTGCTAGGAGAGGAGATGTTTCGGTTAATCCATATCCAATGGCGTATGGAAATTTACCATCTTTCATAAAGCGTTCAACAACTGGGTCTACCTTGGCTCCACCAATTCCAAAAAACTTTACTCTACCACCAAAGGTTTTTTTCAACGATTTTCCAGCAATCCAGTGCAATTTTTTTTGCCAAAACCGTTTTTCATAGAGGTTTTTAATAAATTCAGTTTTAGTAAAAGTTGGTAATACCTTATTTTTGTAAATTTTTTCTACAACCATAGGAACACTGAGAATAATTGTTGGACGAACTTTTTTTAAGGCAGGTAAAAGAGAAGATACCGTTGGTGGACGTTCCAAATAATAAATGCAACTACCATTCAAAATTTGCAATACAAACCCTAAAGAAAACTCATAGACATGAGATAAGGGTAAAAAAGATAAACAGACATCACGTTTGTTAATACGCTGGATAGTTTGAGATTGAAGAGCAGTAAAAACTAAGTTTTTATGGGTTAATTCTACACCTTTAGATCTACCTGTAGTACCAGAAGTATAGATAATTGAAGCAGTATCTTCTTCCTCTACTTCAACAACAGGAAGGTCTTCTACGATTTTTTCAGGTTTAGTTCCTTGTAAAAAAGAAAAATCTTTTACACTAATAACAAAAGGCAAAACAGTAGAATCGAAGTTTTTAATTTTGCTGAACATTTTTTCTGCAACAAAAATACCTGAAACTTCTGCATGTTTTAGAATTGTCTCTACTTCCAAAGGATTAAAATCAGGTAGCAAGGGAACAGCAATGGCACCTATATTTACAATACCTAAATATGCTGCACCCCAGTTAGGGGCACTGGTACTAAAAATAGCAATTCTGTCCCCTTTTTTTACATTCATGGAAACAAGCAATTTAGAAACTTGGTTTACCCTTTTTTCTAACTCACCATAAGAAATTGGCTCCCCACTAGCAAAGGCCAAAGCTGGTCTATCTGCAAATTTTTTCATAGTATTTGCAAATAATGCTGGGAAAGTATACTTTCCTAAATCTTTAATTGTTTCCATTGATTACATCCTCTATTTTATAAACGGTTTTACACGAACAAAAGTTTCATCTCTTTTGTATCCAACTGAAATAATTCCAACTGGGGTTTTACAATAATCTTCAATGAACTCTACATATTCTCGTGCTTTTACTGGCATTTCGTTATAAGAACGACATTCTTTTAACGAAGTTTTCCAACCAGTAAATTTCTCCAATACAGGTTTAGCACTGTCTAAATCTGCAATGGAAGAAGGAAAATCTGTTACAATATTTCCATTTATCTCATAAGCTACACAAGCTTCTATTTCATCTAAGGTGTCATAGATGTCAAGGTGAGTTAAAACCAATTCAGAAATAGAGTTAGTTCTACAAGCATAACGAAGGGCAACCAAGTCTAAATAGCCACAACGACGAGGTCTTCCTGTTGTTACACCATACTCTCGACCAGTATCGCGAACATATTGATATAATTCACTCTGACTTTCTGAGTCAAATTCCGTTGGCATAGGACCGTTTCCTACACGAGTAGAATAAGCCTTGAATACTCCTAAAACCCTATCAAGGTCTCGAGGTCCAATACCTGAACCTACTGCAGCTCCAGAAGCACCTGACATACCAGAAGAAACATAGGGATATGTTCCTGAGTCTAAGTCAAGCAAGGCCCCTTGAGCACCTTCCATAAGTACTTTTTCATCTCGATATTTCCACATTTCTGCAGTTATATCAATTTTCATAGAAAGAAGACGCTGGACATAAGGAGCTAAGAAATCTCGATCCCCTTGTTCTAAATCATCCATCTTTTCCTTCCATGATAAATCTGCAAGACGAATACCATCTCGTTCAGATTTCATTGAATAGGTAGTTCCTATTCCTCGTCCTGTTGTTCCTATAGGATGCTTTCGTGATGCATCTCGTTCTTTATCCATTTGTCGATAGCGAGGTAAAACAATATGAGCTCGATCGGAAATAAACACACGTCCTTCCCAATTAACCCCACGATCTTTGAGCATTTGTAATTCATTGAATAAAGCTTCTGGGTCAATAACCATACCCATACCTAAGTACACCGTTTTTTCAGGGTATAAAATTCCAGATGTGACTAAGTGAAGTGCATACTGTTGGTCACCTACAACAATAGTATGTCCTGCATTTGCACCACCGGCATATCTTACAATAACCTTAGCTTCATCTGCTAAAAAGTCTACAATTTTACCTTTTCCTTCATCACCCCATTGGGCTCCGATAACTACAACATTCATATGAAATAAACCTCCGATGCAAGAACGCAACGAGTCTCAGTATAGCATATTGCATGGTATATGTCTAACCGATATAATCCAAGACATAACATCAATTTCATAACATACCACCTTCGGAGGACTTTATGGCAACCAAGAAAACAAGGAACAAAAAGAAAAAGGTTTCTCGTTCTCTACGACGCAAAATTATAGACACTGTATTATTAATAATTGTTGCATTACTTCTTTATTTTTTTGCACAAGGTACTTTTGATCCTTTTTTACAAAGACACAATTTAGGTCAATTTACATCTGATATTGTTCTTGTTCCCTCAGAAAAAGGAACAGAAGGCCCCTCCACTTCTACCGATTACACCGAAATGCCCCTTTCTGAAAAAAGAAAAGAACAACCTATAACAGATGCTAGTTTCTCCTTTCAGCAAGGCTTTGAAATACCCCTTTGTCCAGAAGCTTATGAAGATGTAGCAGATCATCAACTGGTTCACTACAAGGGTTTTACTCTTTGTTATAGAGAAAGTTTTGAACAGCCAGAATGGGTTGCCTATGAATTAAGGGCAGAAGAATTAGTAAAAAATGCTAGTCGTAGTGACAATTTTAGAAGAGATTCTCAAATTACTACTGGTTCTGCAACTCCAGAGGATTACTTAGCTTCAGGTTATGATAGAGGTCATATAGCACCTGCGGGAGATATGGTTTTTGATAAAGAAGCAATGAGTGAATCTTTTTATATGAGCAATATGAGCCCTCAATCACCTTCCTTTAACCGAGGGATTTGGAATAAGTTAGAAGCACAAGTAAGAAACTGGGCATTAGAATATGGGTATCTTTATGTAATTTCAGGCCCAGTTTTAGAGAAAACAAAATATCCTACTATTGGTGAAAATGAAGTAGCAATTCCTGAATATTATTACAAGGTTTTATTGACTACAACAACTGATGATGAAGGCAAAAATAATTATCAAAGTATAGCTTTTATTCTTCCTAATCAAAAAATATCTGATTCATATTGGAATTATGTAGTGTCAATTGATGAGGTAGAAAAAAGAACCCAATTAGACTTTTTTAGCCAATTAC
>CALNCH010000056.1 GCA_937875245.1 uncultured Spirochaetaceae bacterium | reverse complement strand
AAGATAAAAATCAGAAAGTAAAGTCTTTGAACCACAAATAACTCCATCTGTTTTTGTAGAATCTTGAGTGTGAAATTCCATATAGGTTTCTTTTTTATCAGTAAAAACAAATCGATTAGGATTTTTAGGGCTCAGGTTTAATTGATATTTCATAGAGACTATTTTACATCCATAACAACACTAAGTAAACCGGTTCATTCTTCCCTCTGCCTTTTTCCTTGACAATTCCGAATTTCAAGCCGTATCATGTAGTTAATTGACTTAAGTAGTCAACTTATTTTGATTTAATGAAGGAGCTGTATTCATGGATTTTACTACTAAACAGATTAGGAACATCTCAATTGCTGGTCACGGTCAGACCGGAAAGACAACATTGTTAGAACAACTTCTGTATATAAGCGGTATTATCCCAAAAGCAGAAACTATTGAATCAGGTAAAACAGTAAGCGATTTTTCTCCTGAAGAAATTGAACGTAAAATATCTGTATATTCATCTCTTTCTCATATCACTTGGAAAGATACCAATATTAATATTTGGGATACTCCTGGTTCTTCAGATTTTATCGGAGAGGTTATTTCCGCTTTTCGTTCAAGTGAAATGTCACTTATGTTAGTAGATGGACGAAGTGGAGTTCAGATTGAAACAATAAAACTCTGGAGAGATCTTGATCGTCGAAATAAGCCTCGTATTGTATTTATAAACAGATGCGAAGATGAACGAACGATAGTATCAAATGTATCCAAAGATATTCATGATAAATTCAGTGTTGAGGTTTGTCCGGTTACAATTCCCATGGGTTCAGGCCCTTCTTTTAAAGGAATAATTAACGTTCTAACCGGAAAAGCTTATGAAGTTGCAGGGGAAGGAACTATAGAAAAAGAGATTCCTATTCCCAGTGAGTATAAAGATGATTATGAAAATGCTCGGGGTGTATTAGCAGGGGCGGCTGCAGAAGGTGATGATGATTTATTAGTTAAGTTTATTGATGAAGGAGAGCTAACTACCGAAGAAATTGAAAAAGGATTACAAATCGCCTTTCAAAATAATCGTATAGTACCTGTTTTTGCAGGTTCAATTACCCAAAGAAGTGGATTGCATGCTCTTTTAGATTTTATTGTAGACATTGCCCCTAATCCTTCTGAATCTTTTGAAACGGCCATTGCTTCAGACAATGATACTGCTACGATAAAAATCTCTCCAGATGCCCCTATGGCGGCTCTTATAGTTAAAACTTCCAGCGATCAATTCAGTGGGCGATTATCTTATGTTAAGGTTGTTTCTGGTACCTTTAGTGCAGAATCTGAAGTGTATAACATTTCAGAAGAACGAAAAGAAAAAATTGGCAAGTTATACCGATGTGTCGGAAAAAAACTTGAAGAAATAAAAAAATTAGAAGCTGGTGATATAGGAATTGCTGCAAAATTAAGCTTTACTAAAACCAGTGATACCTTATCTTCAATTCCAGATGCTTGTGTTTTTGTTAAACTACGTCATCCTGGACCAGTTTATTCTATGGCTGTTTCTGCTAAAGAAAAAAAAGACGAAGATAAGATGAGCGAAATGTTAGTCCGTGCTTCCGAAGAAGACAGAACACTTTTCTACAAATATAACCCAGAAACAAGGCAAAATGTATTGTCCGGCATGGGTGAATTGCATATTGGTATTATCTTGAATCGTATTCAAAATCAAGCCAAAATCAAGCTAGAAACTTCCGTTCCTCGAGTAGCTTATAGAGAAACGGTACAACGAAAAGCACAGGCTGAATATACCCACAAAAAACAATCAGGTGGACATGGACAGTACGGTCGAGTTGTTCTTTCTGTTGAAGCATTAACACGAGGGGATGAATACAAATTTACCAACGCCGTTTTTGGTGGTGCTATTTCTAAGGGATATATTCCTGGTATTGAAAAGGGCGTAAAAGAAGCCATGGAAAATGGTGTATTGGCTGGATACCCTGTTGTTGATGTAGGTATTACTGTCCTTGATGGTAAAGAACATCCTGTAGACTCTTCAGAAATGGCTTTCAAAATTGCAGCAAGAAATGCTTTTAAAGAAGCGATGCGGCAAGCAGGTCCTATTTTACTTGAACCTATTATGAACATTACGGTTTGGGTTGAAACAAAGTATCTAGGAGACATTATGTCTGATATGTCCACCAAACGAGGACGTATTTTAGGTCAAAATGAAATTGGTGGTGGCATTGAAGAAATACGAGCCCAAGCACCTCAGTCAGAATTATTAAGATATGCAATAGATCTTCGCTCTATGACCAGTGGAACAGGAAGTTTTGAAACTTCTTTTGACCATTATGATCCTATAAGCGGTAAAATTGCTGAAAATGTTATTCTTGCAGCTAAAGAGTTTATAACCATCCAAAGCTCAGATGAATAAGGAGACCTAACAAAAAGTATTAGGGAACGTTACAAAAGACCTCTGTAACGTTCCCTCTTTTTATTTTGTATAAAATGCTTTTTCTATGAGGGTCCAAGAAAGTAAGGATGTATCTTGTATGGTATAGGTTGCACCTTTTAAATGTGCTCCAATTCCAAGAGAAGGGATACCTGCGGTCCTAAGGGAATCTACTCCAGCTTGTGCATCTTCAATTCCAATACAATCAGTGTACCAAGTATCTACCATCTCAGCGGCTTTTAAGTAAATATCTGGGGCTGGTTTCATAACTGCTATTTCATGAGGATTCACTATAGCATCAAAATAATCCATCAGTCCAATTTTTTTGCAAACCACACTGGCATTTCGACTTGATGAAGCCAATACAATCTTGATATCCTGGGATGAAAGTTCTTTTAATAAGGGTAAAATTCCAGGGAGAACATTGTTCTCTGAAAGAGTTTCTAACAATTCTAAATAATAAGCGTTTTTCTTTGAAATTGCAGACATTTTCTGTTCTTTTGTCCAATGAAGCAGAACGAGATACTCCCCTCAATTTTTCATTTATAGTGGGATTGAAATCTAAGTCATATTCATCTGATATTCGTTTCCAAGCTTTGTAATGCAGGTCAGCAGTATCAGTAAGAACTCCATCTAAATCAAATAATACAGCCTTTAATGTGGGCAACAGAGAAAATTCTTTAGATGCTTCATGTTTTGATGCATCCCTTCGAGAAAGTACAACTGGAATATTACGATGATAGAATCTAAGTTCCTCCCCTTCTCGAAGAGTATAGGTAACACTTTCAGATTTTATAAAAATATCCAGAATACAATTACTAATTTTCATAGAAAACTGTAAAGATTTCCATCGGGGAAGCAAGTTTGGATTAAATCTAAAGGTTCCACCATGATCTCTAAATCCTGCAAAACCATAGACTACTGACATCCAACTTCCAGCCATACTGGCAGTATGAATTCCATCCCCTGTATTTCCTTGTATATCATCAATATCAATTCTTACCGTTTTATCAAAATATTTTTCTGCTTTTTCAATATCCCCAATTTCACAGGCCATAATACTTTGAATACAGTGTGATAAAGAAGAATCTCCAGTGGTATAGGGTTCATAAAAGTTAAAGTTTCGAATTTTCTCTGCTCTGGTAAATTCAGAAGAAAGCATAAATTGAGCAAGGACTAAATCTGGTTGTTTTAACACCCGATGTCTATAAATCACTAACGGATGAAAGTGCAATAACAAAGGATATTTGTCTTTTGGAGTTCCCTCAAAATCCCAATCTGCTTTATCCATAAAGGAATCATCTTGGGGGTAAATTCCATTTTCTGCATCATAGGGAATATACATGTCTTCTGCAGTTTTTTTCCAGGATTCGATTTCATCAATTTGGGGTAAAGAAGATTGTAGGGGTATATTTTTAAACATTTCTTGATATTGGAAATATATTTCTACAATTTTCACGGATTTTTGAAGATTTGCCCCAGCCATTAAATTGGTAAATGCATTATTATTTACACATGCAGTGTACTCATCCGGACCTGTTACTTCATTTATGCAAAATTTATTTTCCTTTGAAAGTACTCTTTGTCCTAAGGTCATCCACATTCGAGCGGTTTCGATAGCTATTTCAACTGCATGAGGGAAATAAAATACACTTTTTGTCAGATTTTCCTTATCAATAGTACCTAAAGTTGCAGTAAGAAATTTATCCAGAGCATACATTATATCTGCATTAATATGATATTGAGCTGTTCCTGCAGGATAATATGCACTTGTTTCTTCACCATTAATAGTTCGCCAAGGAAATAAGGCTCCAGATAAAGACATCATTTTAGCCCTTTTTCGTGCTTCTGGTAAAATTGAATAACGATATTCAAGTAATTTCCCTGCTATATCTGGCTTTAGATAGGTAAAAACAGGACACACATAGGCTTCTGTATCCCAAAAATAGTGTCCTTCATACCCTTCTGCAGTAAGCCCCTTGGCCGCAATACTTGTCTTTCCATCTTTTCCAGTAGATTGCAGCAAGTGAAACAAATTAAAGTGTAAAGCAACTTCACTTTTCTCATCTCCTTCAATGGATATTGCGGCAATTTTCCAAAAACTTTCTAAATACTCTTTTTGTTTTTCACACAAACTTTGAAACCCACCTGATTGAAGCGATAGTGTTGTTTCTTTGCTTTTGTTTAAGAGAGTACTAGTGTCTTCATTACCATAGTCATAGGAAAAATATTTGTGCAAAATAAACTCATCATCTGTTTTGAGCAGTAACTTACAATACAGAGAACTTTTTGAGTCTTCAACTTTATACTGAATGTTACTATCAGAGATTTTTTTACATTCTTCCTTACTGCTCCTCATTTCTAAGTTATGAAAAACAGAACCTGCAAGAGATAATCCGCTATTTCTTGTTTTCCCTGTAAAGCACAATCCATCAACAGCACTGGCATCCAGAGTTTGAATACGAAGGGGGGGTGATGAAAACTTAGAACCTACCCTAGGGTCTTCTTTACTTGAAATATTGTGTGCTGTTGTATCCAAATAACTTTCTATTTCAATATCTGCATTTCCTGACAGACATCGTAGAGAATATTCAATAGCGGCAGATGCTTTATGGGAAAAAGGAACAAGTCGTTTAGTACTGAGTTCAATTTTTGTTCCATCTGGAGCACTCCAAA